>WHTA01000109.1 GCA_009379825.1 Streptosporangiales bacterium | reverse complement strand
GCTGACCTAACACCCGGTCACAACACCGCCTCGGCCGGACAACAGCCAGCGAACGGCCGGGTCAGCCCCGCCATCGGCAAGACGGTGCTGCTGACCTAACACCCGGTCACAACACCGCCTCGGCCGGACAACAGCCAGCGACCGGCCGGGTCAGCCCCGCCATCCGCCAGACCTTCCCGCTGGCACGAGCCGCCGACGCCGACGCCCACGCCGCCGCCGAAGCCCGCACCGCCATCGGCAAGACGGTGCTGCTGACCTAACACCCGGTCACAGCACGGCGTCGGGTGGGCAGAAGTCGCCTTCGGCGAAGCGCGCGATACGGAACGGGTGGACGTCGTGCGGCGGCGGTTCCGCCCGCGCCAGCGCGGCGACCGTCGCGCCGACGGCTGGCGCGAGGCCGAAGCCGTGGCCGCTGAACCCGGTCGCCACCACCAGACCTGGCCACGCCACGGGTGCGTCGATGATCGGCAACGCGTCCGGCGTCGAGTCGATCAGGCCGGCCCAGGCATGCTCTACCTCGACGGCGCCGAGGTCAGGCAGCGCCTCGTGCAGGCGGGCGATGCTGCGCCGCACCCGCGCCGGCGTCGGGCGCAGTGTGGTCGGACGGCCGGTGAAAAGCGACACACCCACCCGTGGCCGCAGCCTGCGGTAGTTGCGCCGAAACGACGGCAGGAACCACCGGCTCTGCCGCAACGCGTCCCAGGTCAGGTCGACCTCGCCGCCCCCGCCGGTAGAGACGACCAACCGTCCGTCGGCGCGCTGCCGGAACGACAGGCCGTCCGCCCACACGGTCGCCCTGGTCACCGGGCGCACCGGCCCGGTCATGGCAACCGTGCCGCGCACGGTGGCCTGCGGCAGGCCGAGTCCGAGCGGACCGAGCAACCGCCTCGACGCCGCGCCGGCCGCACAGATCGTGACACCGGCGCTGACCACCGCCCCGTCGGCGGTGACGAGCCCGGTGACCCGGGATCCCGACCAGGTCAACGAGGCCACCGGCGTACTGGTGCTGATGACCGTGCCGTCGTGGCGCGCCGCGTCGGCGAACGCCGCGGTAGCGCGCCGCGGGTCGGCGTGCCCGTCGTCCTTCGCGTAGATCGCGGCGACGAACGGCAGCCGAAGCTTCGGGACGATCGTCTCGACCGTCTCGGCGTCCACCATCCTGGTGTCGATACCGTGGCTGCGGCCGAGCGCAACCCACTCCCGGTACGCTTCCGCGCCCGCGGCGGAGCCGGCGAGTGCGAGGTTGCCGCCCCGGACCCAACCCACGGGAACGGCCAGCTTCTCCTCCAGCCGCTGCCAACGGAGGTTGGCGTCCCGCATGAGCGGCAGCTCGGCGCGGCTACGCCCCTGCTGCCGTACGAAACCCCAGTTCCTGCCGGACTGCAGACCGGCGATCGCACCGCTCTCGAACAACCGCACGGTGCAGCCGGACCGAGCCAGCTCGTACGCTGTCGCGGTGCCGATGATGCCGCCGCCGATGACGGCGACGTCCGGACGAGCCGTCGCAGATGCCACGTGCCGCACTGCCCCTCATGTTCCGCCGGCCGATTTGCCTCTCCGATCGTCGATGCGGGGTGGGTGAGCGGCAATGCCTAGCATGTGAGGAAACCAGGTCGGCGATTACACGATCTGTACGGAGGTGTCGTGGAACCCACGCTCGAGGAGATCCTCGCGTACGAGCCGTTTCGCCGCGCCGACGCACGCACCGTCGCCGGCCACGCGCATCTGACCCGTACGGTCCGCTGGGTGCACATCTCCGAGATGCCGAACCCGGGGCGGCTGTTCAAGGGCAACGAGCTGCTGCTCACCCAGGGCCGCGGCATCAGCTCCGACCCACACCGGCAGCGGCGCTGGATCCGCGGTCTCGCGGAGGCAGGCGTCGCCGGCGCCGCCGTCGAGCTGGGTGTGATCTTCACCAACCTCCCGACAGAGTTGGTCGACGAAGCCGAGGCGACCGGGTTGCCGCTGATCTCGCTGCGGCACCCGGCGTACTTCATGGACATGACCCAGGCCGTGCACTCGGCCATCGTCAACCGGCAGTTCGGCCTGCTGCAGCGGGCCGAGACGATCGGCAGGGAGTTCTCCCGCCTGATCACGCAGGGCGCCGGGTTGGGCCGGCTGGTCGCCGAGCTGGCCAGCGTGATCGGCAACCCCGTGGTGCTCGCCGACCAAGCCGAACGCGTCGACGAGTACGCGCCGGACACGCCCGAGGTCGTCGAGTGGCTCGGCGACTGGCGTGCGCACTGCGCCTCCGGGCACGTCATGGCGTCGCAGGAGTCGCCGAGCAGGTGCCAGGACGCGACGCCACCGTGCACCTGGTTGCCACTGGTCGTGCGCGGCGAGCAGTGGGGCAGCGTGCACGTACTGGAGACCGCGAAGACGTGCGACGAGATCGACCTGCTGGCGATCGAGCGCGCCGCCGCGTCCATCGGGCTGGTGCTGGCGATCGGCCAGGAGCCGCACTCGCTCGACACCGACGGGCGCAGCACCCTGGTCCACGACCTCACCCGCGGTCACAACGTCGACCTCGCCAGGGCCCGCCGCAGGGCACGGGCATTCGGCGCCGACCTCGACGGCGCGCTGCGCGTCGTCGTGCTGCGGCCGTTCGACGGCGTCACGGAACGCGGCCAGCAACGTGCGCGCGCGCTGCGGGTGGTCGCCGGTGCGGTGACGCGCCACGTGTCCGGCGACAGCGGTGCCCTGGTCGGCTACGACAACCACCAGGTCGTGCTGATCACGTCGGACGACCAGCCGATGGCCGAGCAGTGGCCGAAGGTGCTCGCGGAGTGCAGCGGCCGCAACGAGCCCGTACATGCCATCGTCGGCGTCAGCGAGCCGACCGAGCTGTCCGGCGTCGCGGGTGCGTTCCTCGAGGCCGAGGACACCGCGCGCTACGGCATCCGCACCGGCCGGACGGACACCGTGCTTCACGCGAGAGACCTCGGCATCAACCGGCTGCTGCTCGCCCTGGACGGCGGGCCGGTGCTTGCCAGGCACATCCGCAGGGAGCTCGGCCCGCTCCTCGAGCACGACGCGAACGCGTCCGCTCCGTTGCTGCCCACGCTCGTCGCGTACCTCGACCACGGCGGCCACAAGACCGACGTAGCGCGTGCCCTGAGCATCGAACGGCGCACGCTCTACTACCGCCTGGAGCGGCTGCAGGAGCTGCTCGGCGGCTCGCTGGAGGACCCGGAGACACGGGCGTCCCTGCTGCTCGCGCTGCGCGGTCTGGCCTACCGCGAGCCGGCCTGCTGACCCCGCCGGCACACATCTCGTGCAGTAGGTACCGCCTCGGTTGCGCACCCGGTGCCTTGTTCGCGCCTCCCGCCCACTGGAAGCTCGGTCTACGACGACTTTGCCGTGCCCTTGCGAGGAGAGAACGTGGATCCGATCACCCAGGAGGTCGTCAGGTACCGGCTGAGCGCGATCGCCGACGAGATGGAGACCTCGTTGCTGCGCGCCGCGTACTCGACGATCGTCAAGGAGGGCCTGGACGCCTCCGCCGCGGTGTTCGACGCGCGCGGCAACAACATCGCGCAGGCGGTGTCGATCCCGATCCACCTTGGCTGCATGCTCCCGGCCGTGCAGACCGCCATCGAGCGGTGGCCGACCATGCAGGACGGCGACGTGTACATACTCAACGACCCGTACTCGGGTGGCACGCACCTGCCGGACATCGCGATCATCCGCCCGATCTTCGTCGACGGCGAGCCGCTGGCGATCGCCGCGACCATGTCGCACCACCAGGAGATCGGCGGCATGGTCGCCGGCAGTCTGCCACCGACCGCGACCGACATCTTCCAGGAGGGCCTGCGGCTGCCGCCGCTCAAGCTCTTCGATGCCGGCACCCCCGTCGACGCGGTCTTCGACATCCTCCGCACCAACGTGCGCACTCCCGACGTCGTGCTCGGCGACCTGCGCGCGCAGCTGTCCGCCGTCGACCTCGCCAACCGGCGCGTCGCGGAGCTCGCCGGCGAGCATCCGCCCACCGAGCTGCACGAGATCATGGACGCACTGCTCGACCAGTCCGAGGTGCTCACCAGGTCGCGGATCGGTGAGATCCCCGACGGCACGTACGAGTTCACCGACTACATGGACGACGACGGCATCGACGTCGGCGAGCAGATCCGCATCCACGCCGCGGTGACCGTTGCCGGCGACCAACTGACCGTCGACTTCACCGGCACCGCCGACCAGGTGCGCGGGCCGTTCAACTGCGTACCCGCATCGTCCATCGCCGCGGTTTACTACGTGGTGCGAGCGATCACGGGCGCCGACATCCCGGACAACAGTGGCTGTTACCGGGCCGTCGACGTCGTGCTGCCACCGGGCAGCCTGGTCAACGCCCAGCCGCCGGCCCCCGTCAACTCGCGCACGGCGACGGTACGGCGGCTCTGCGACGTGCTGCTCGGCTGCTTCGCGCAAGCTGTGCCCGAGCGGGTGCCCGCGGCGTCGTCCGGGCAGCTGCTGGTGATGAACTTCGGCGGCACCGACCCGAGCACCGGCCGTTTCTACGTCACCAGCGAGCTCGGCGTCGGTGGCATGGGCGCACGCCCAGGGCTCGACGGCGTCGACGCCGTGGAGACCGACGCGACCAACTGCCAGAACGTGCCTGCCGAGGCGATCGAGATGGAGTGCCCGGTACGCGTCGTGTCGTGGACGGTGGAGACCGACTCCGCCGGCGCCGGCCAGTGGCGCGGCGGCTGCGGCACGGAGAAGGTGTTCGAGCTCACCGCGGGCGAGGCGACCGCGAACTACCGCGGCGAGCGGCACACGGCCGCGCCCTGGGGACTCCAGGGCGGGTCCTCCGCACCGAACAGCAGGGCTGTTGTGCACCGCGCCGACGGCAGTGACGACGTGCTGCCGTCGAAGACCATGGTGCGCCTCGGCACCGGCGACCGGCTGCGGGTACTGATCTGCGGCGGCGGCGGATACGACGACCCGTTGCAGCGACCGGTCACCGATGTGCTCGAAGACGTCAGGGACAAGCGCATCACGGCGGCCGCCGCCGAGGAGCACTACGGCGTCGTACTCGACGGTGATGCGGTCGACTGGGCCGCCACCGAGGCGAAGCGTGGAAAGGGTGATGTCGCGTGAGCGCGTCCGTGGGAATCGACATCGGCGGCACGTTCACCGACGTCGTCGTCTGCCCAGACGACGGCACACCGGCCACCGTCGCGAAGGTGCCCACCACGCCCGCCGACGCTGGCATCGGGCTGGTCACCGGGCTCACCCGCGCGCTCGACGCGGCAGGTCTGGAACCTGCCGACGTCAGCTGGCTCGTACACGGCACGACCGTCGGCACCAACGCGGTGCTTGAACGTGCGGGCGCGCGTATCGGCATCATCACCACCGCAGGCTTCGAGGACACCCTGTTCATCGGACGGGCCAAGCGCGCCGAGAACTACGACCTGTTCGCCGGCCCCACCGCGCCCGGGTTCCTGTGCCCGCGCAGGCGGATCCACGGCGTCGCCGGCCGGGTCGACCCGACGGGTGCGGTGGTGGACGAGCTCGACGAAGCCGCCGTACGGCGCGCCGTCGCGTCGCTCGTCGACGACGACCAGGTGGAGGCGATCGCCGTCTCGCTGCTGTTCTCGTTCGCCAACCCCGCGCTCGAGCAACGCGTCGCGGAGATCGTGCGGGAGCACAGCCCGGAGACGTACGTGAGCCTGTCGTCGCGTATCGACCCGCGCTTCAGGGAGTTCGAGCGGCTCGTCGTCACCGCCTTCGACGCGTACATCAGGCCGAAGCTCGCGGCCTACCTCGCCCGGCTGCGTGACCGCCTTAGGCACACGGGAGTCGCCAGCTCGTTGCAGGTGATGGAGTCGCACGGCGGGATCGTCGCCAGCGAGCTGGTCGAGGAACGCGCGGCCGGCACCCTCCTCTCCGGGCTCGCCGGTGGCGCCATGGGTGCGGCCGCGGTCGGCACCGCCGCCGATCGCAACCGGGTACTCAGCTTCGACATGGGCGGCACCAGCACCGACGTCACGTTGGTCGTCGGCGGTGAACCACTCGTCAACGACGAGGGCCGCATCTCCGGGCAACCGTTGCGGGTGCCGATGGTCGACGTACACACGGTCGGCGCCGGCGGCGGCAGCATCGCGTACGTCGATGCGGCCGGCTCGTTGCGGGTCGGCCCGCACAGCGCGGGCGCCGATCCAGGGCCGGCGTGCTACGGCCGCGGCGGCGACGACCCGACGGTCACCGACGCGAACGTTGTGCTCGGCTTCCTCGGCGGCGCCGGACTCGCGGGCGGCCGGCTGACGCTCAACCGCGAGCTCGCGGAGAAGGCCTTGCGTACCAGGGTCGCCGATCGTCTCGGCATGGACCTGGTGCACGCCGCGTGGGGCGTACACCGGCTGGCGAACGCCGCCATGTCCGCGGCTGTGCGGGTGGTGTCCATCGGGCGTGGCCACGACCCGCGACAGTTCGCGCTCATCGCCTGCGGCGGCGCTGGTCCGCTGCACGCCTGCAGCATCGCCGACGACCTCGACATCGACGAGATCCTCGTACCGCCACACCCAGGCGTGCTCTCCGCCTACGGCCTGCTCGCCGCGGACACCCGCGTCATCAGGTGGCGGACGCAACGGTGCCGCCTCGGCGAGGGCGACCCTGCAGTGCTCGTCCGTACGCTCGACGAGGTCGCCGCATCGGCGCGCGACGAGATCGGCCGCGCGACCACCGTGCCGCCGACCGGCCTGACGCTCACCCGCAGCGTCGACGCGCGTTACGTAGGACAGTCGCACGAGCTGACCGTCCCCGTACCGGACACCAGCGATCCCGCGGACCTTACGGCCGCGCTCGTGTCCGGCTTCCACGAGCTGCACCAGCGGCTCTACGGGCAGCACGATCCCGCAGGCACCGTCGAGGTCGCGGCCGTGCGCGTCACCGCGTCGTACCCGCGCACCACGCCCGCGCTCGCGCCTGCCCAGGAGAGCAACGAGTACACGGACCAGCAGATCTACCTGCCCGAGCGCGAGGAGTTCGCCACCGTCCCCGTGCTGGCACGCGGCGCCGTGTCGGCCGAACTGCCCGGGCCTGCGGTCATCGTGCAGCCAGACACGACGACGCTCGTGCGGCTCGGCTGGACGGCGACACCACACCCGTCGGGAACCCTGCTGATCACCCGCGACCAGCCACTCGGGTAGAGCGCACTACCCGTCCGACAGACCACCGGGGGAACAGCCCAGTTCCAGTTGCCCTCAAGCGATCGAGGAGACCATCATGGTCGAAACTTCGCCAGCCTCGCCTGCCAGACTCCGCCTCGACCGAAGTCAACGTGGTGCCTTCTTCGGCGCCTCATCGGTTGGATCTTCGACTACTACGAGGTCTTCCTCCTCACCTTCCTGCTGATCCCGATCAGCAAGGCGTTCGGCCTGTCGGCGGGCCAGAGTGCCTGGCTGATCTCTGCATCGCTCGCATCGATCGCCGTCGGCGGTGTCGGGTTCGGACTCGTCGCCGACCGGATCGGCCGGCAGCGGGTGCTCATCATCACGGTCCTCGTCTACTCGCTGGCGACGCTCGCGCGTGCGGCGAGCCCCAACTACGAGACGTTGATGATCCTGACGCTCATCGCCGGGCTCGGGCTCGGCGGTGAGTACGGCGTCGGCCAGTCGTTGATCACCGAGGTACTCAACCCGCTCCGTCGCGGTTGGTGGAGCGGCCTGCTCTACGGTGGCGCCTTCGTCGCCATCATGCTGGCGTCGCTCGTCGGCGGTCACCTGCTGCCGCTCGTCGGCTGGCGGTGGACGTTCGCCATCTCCGGCCTGCCGGTGCTGTTCGCGTTGTACCTGCGGATGCGCACCCCGGAGTCGGCTGCGTGGGAACGCGCCGTGCGCCACGACCGGGTGTCCTGGCGAGCCTTCGCGTCGAAGTCGTTCATCCGGCCGTTCTTCATCTGCCTGATCGCCGCCAGCTTCTACTTCTGGGCGTACTACGGCGCCACGACGCTGCTGCCGAAGTACCTCGTCGAAGGCGGCTTCAGCATGTCCGGCGCCTCCTGGTGGATCTTCTTCACGGCGTTCGCCGGCCTGCTCGGCTGCGTCACCGGCGCCTGGGCATCGGACCGGTTCGGCCGCAGGATCACCCTCACCGCCTTGATGACGATCGCTACGGTGGGCGCTCTCGTCCTGTTCATCCTCGGCCGCGAGCTGCTCACGTCACCGGCGATCCTCGTGCCGTTCTTCGTCATGTACTTCGGCTCCAACGCCGCCACGGTGTTCGGCGCCCTGTTCAGCGAGGTGTTCCCGACCGAGACGCGCTCGACGGGCGTCTCGTCCGCCCTCCAGATTGCTCGCGGTCTGTCCGCGATCCCACCACTCATCGCCGCCGCGGTCGTCGCCGAACACGGTTACGCCTGGATGTTCCTCGGCTCCACCGTGCTCTACGCCGCCGCAGCCCTGTGGGCCTGGGTCTTCCCCGAGACCCGCGGCCTCGACATCGACACAGTCGACGCGAGAGCGCTACGCACGGAGGCCTAGGCCCGCCGCTCGAACGGCGGGCACTTCGAGTTCGCTCGGGTACCCAGTGTGCCAACGAGCCGCCACGAGCTGCACACCTCGATGCCCGGCCGGCAGTGGACGGTCCGACGCCAGACCCTGGCGCTGGACGGATCCGCTGCCGACCGGGCTGAGCCTGCTCCCTGTCGAGGTGATGATCGTGGCGCTCCCCGCTCACCGGCCGGCGAGGCCGCCTCGTTGACCTCCGCAGGCCAGCACACCGGCACCACGTTGGATGTCGCGATCACCGGCACCATCCGTCGGACGGCCACGACCCGCGGCCGCGGAAGTCCCAGACCGCCGCTCGAACGGCGGGGCACTTCGAAGAGGTGGACAGGGTCGCGGGCCTTCGAACCCGGCGACCCTGTCCACGTTCGCGCTAGTCGGCTGTGGCTGCCTGCTCTGTCTCGGCTGCTGGTGTCTTCGTCGAGTTGGCGGGGCCCTTCCTGGTGATGATCAGGTACGTACCGCGCACCAGGAGCGGGATGCCGAGGATCGCGATCATCGCGTAGGCCCTGCGGTGTAGCCCTTGGCCACCAGGTCGATGATCCCGACCCGGGCGAGCAGGACCGCGATCGCGAGCGTGAGCGCGGTGATGAGACCACTGGAGCGGCGGCCCAGCGGGGCGCGACCGAAGTCGACGAGGTTCTTGGCTGACCCGTTGCAGGGGCGCGTGGATCAGGCCGATGGCCGTCGCGAACAGCGTCCACCCGACCAGCACACCGAAGACCACTGTGATCCAGAACCCGTGCCCCTGCAGCATGACGAGCCACGGCAGCGGCGCCTCCAACACCTTCGTGTCCGGGTAGAAGCCCATCAGCGCGAAGTAGGTGAGGAACCACGGCACCACGATCAACAGGCCGAGCACACCGCCGGACAGCATCGCGTCCCGCTGCCGGCGCTGCCGGCGAATGGTGAACAGGGTCGCGGGAAAGATGACGAGGTAGAGCCCTGCGTAGACCAGCCCCGTGCGTACGACCTCCCACAGCGACACGTCGGGGTGCAGGGAGTGGTCACCGCTGCGCAGGGTGCTCAGCATCTGCTCCCAGTTCGTGCTGATCGCGAGAGCGGCGAACAACACGTAGCCCAGGCAGAGCAAGACCGTGCCGAGGCCGTTGAAGCGCTCGATGACGCCTTCGCCGTAGTAGTTGACGACGCTCACGAGCAGCACGACCAGCACGACGCCGACCCAGTAGTTCAGGCCGAGCGTGGTCTTCAGGATCTCGCCGGTGGCCGACACGAGCACCCCGATGATGACCAAGCCAACATGAGGTACAGGACGTCGAAGATCCAGTACAGCGGTCCGACGAGCTTCTTCAGCAGGTTCCGGTAGTCGAAGAGCTCGAACTTACGCGCCAGCTCGAACATGAGGCACGCCGTCACGGTCAGCCCTACGAACAGCGCCAGGCCCGCGATCCAGCCCAACGCACCGTACTTCCCGCCGTACTCGACGGCCTCCCTGCCGGTGGCGTACGCCCCGCCGATGGCCACCGACTGGAAGATCAGGGCCGGCAACAGGATTCTGCCGAGTGCACTGCTTGCGAACGAGTTCTTGCCTGGTCCCACTTCGCCATCCCTTGCCACCGATACCTCCAACACGAGGTCGATCAACCGCACGACGGTACGGATCGGCCAACCGACGGCTCACGGACCGTGCTTCAGCACGTGTCAAACTTTTGTAAGTCGGATGTCCGCTACAAAATAAACGGCGCCCTGCCGACCGTCAAGACTTCGAGGAGGCTGACCCGGCGCTGCGGCACCGGCGAGGCACTAGCTGCTGAACGTCGTTCCCGCCACGCTCAACAGCCAGGAGTCCTCGATGAACGTGAGGGTCATACGTTCACCGGCGGCCACGGGTTCCAGGACACTCGGATCGAGCATGCCGTGGATCGCGAGGCCGTCGGCAACCGCGACGAGCTCGGCCGCCAACCGCGTCGCGTCGAGACTCGCCGGTATCGCGCCTTCGCGCTGCGCCTCGCCGACCGCCCGGCGGATGACCCGACGCCAGTTGCGCAGGTACTCGACCACCTCCGCGTGCGTGTGCGGATCGGCGGTGGCTTCCGCGTAGAAGACGAGGAAGACGCGCGTCAGCGCCAGCCGGCGGTCGTCCAGCGGCAACACGCTCTCGATGAGGCCGCGCAGTCGGTCCATGGCGTTGCTCGCGCCGCGGCGTTCGATCTCCTGGAAGATCTCGCCCTGCAGCTCGGCCGCACGACGCAACGCGCCCACCAACAGCTCCTGGCGCGACGCGTAGTAGTGGTTGAGCGCACCGGCGGACCAACCGGTCTCCTCCGCGACCGCACGGATGGTCGCCGCCCTGGTCCCCGCACGCGCGACGAGCGCCAGCGCCGCATCCGCGATCTCGGCACGTCGCCGGTCATGCTCGACGACCTTGGGCATGGGCGATCCCCCGACCTTCCTTGTCCGCGCGGCGACCTCGACGTTGGGCGCCGTCAGTCTAAGCCGAGCCGCCAGGCGCCACCGATCAGCTCGATACGTAGCTTCTTGCGGCTCACCAACTGGTCGAGCACGTCCTCGTCGAGCATCGCGTGCATCGCCAGCCCGTCGGACAACGCGACCAGCTCGGCGGCGAGTGCGCCTGCGTCGAGCTCGGCGGGCAGCTGGCCGGCCTCCTGCGCTTCGGCGATGACCCGACGGACGACGCGCCGCCAGTTGTGCAGGTAGTCGGCCACCTCCTCGCGGGCCTCGGGCGTCGCCGCCGCCTCGGCCGAGAAGACCAGGAAGATGCGGGTCATGGCGACCCGGCGGTCGTCAAGCGGGAGCACGCTCTCGATCAGCTTGTGCAACCGGCTCATCGGGTCCATCGCCGCGTCGCCGCGGATCTCCTTGAACATGCGCCCCTGGATCTCCGCCGCCCGACGGAGCGCGCCGACCAGCAAGGCGTGGTGCGACTCGTAGTAGTGGTTGAGCACACCCGTCGACCAGCCGGCGGCCCTGGCCACCGCGCGGAGGGTAACCGCCTTGATCCCCTGGTGGGCGATCACGTCCAACGCGGCGTCGGCCAGTTCCGCCCGACGCTGCTCGTGATCGACGATCTTCGGCATGCGACCCCTTCCAAGCAACGCCACTCTAGGACGCGGACAAACCTTGACACGTCCAGCGGACGATCCTCTAGCATCTGTTTATATCATTCGTTCAATATAGAAACATCAGGCTGCTCAACGCGACGTTCAGAATCGGGGTGTCGGTGTCCTCTTCCGTACACGGCGAGCCGCGTATCCGGGTGCCGCTTCGCTGGCGGGACCTCGACCATCAGGGCCACGTCTACCACGCGACGATGCTCACCTTGCTCGACGAGGCACGGACGCAGTGGCTCAGCGAGTCGATCGGAGTGCAGTCGGCCGACACCTACGTCGTCGCGCGGATCGAGATCGACTACCTCGCCGAGGTCACCATGGAGTGCCAGGAGATCGAGGTGACGTTCGGCGTCAGTCGGGTGGGCCGCCGCAGCATCACCACTGACGAGCTCGTCACCAGCCCCGACGGTGTCGAGCTTGCCCGCGCGGCGGTCGTCGTAGTGCTCTGGGACCGCGACGGCCACCACTCCCGCGAGCTGACGGCGACCGAACGGACGCGGGCACAGCAGTGGCTACCGACGAACTCGGAGGTGGAATTCCATGCGTGACGCAGTCATCGTGGCGATGGCACGCACCCCGATCGGGCGGGCCACGAAGGGCAGCCTCGCCACCGAACGCCCGGACGACATGGCCGCCCAGGTCATCTCGCAGGCGCTGGCGAAGGTTCCACAGCTGGACCAGCGGGACGTCGACGACATCCTGCTCGGATGTGGCTCGCCAGGCGGCGAACAGGGTTTCAACATGGCGCGGGTGGTGGCCGTGCTGCTCGGCCTCGACGACGTGCCCGGCTGCACAGTCACCCGGTACTGCGCCTCCAGCGTGCAGACGACCCGGATGGCCATGCACGCCATCCGCGTCGGCGAGGGTGACGTGTTCGTCTCCGCCGGCGTCGAGTCGTGCAGCACCTACGCCAAGGGCGAGGCCGACTCCATCCCGGACACCATGAACCCGCTCTTCGACGAGGCACGTGCGCGCAGCCGCAAGGCCGAGGAAGACGGTGCGGATGCCTGGACCGACCCGCGGACGTCGGGCCTGCTCCCCGACGTCTTCATCGAGATGGGCCAGACCGCAGAGAACGTAGCGCTGTTGCACGAAGTCAGCCGCACCGACATGGACGAGTACGCCCTGCAGTCCCAGCAACGCACTGCCGCCGCACTGGACAACGGCTTCTGGGCCACCGACATCGAACCGTACCGACGTGCCGACGGAACGGTCGTCGACGCGGACGACTCGCCCCGGCCGAGCAGCACGCTCGAGGGCATCCAGGGACTGCGACCGGTGTTCCGGCCGGACGGCCGGGTCACGGCGGGCAACTGCTGCCCGCTGAACGACGGAGCGTCCGCACTCGTCGTGATGAGTGCGGAGAAGGCACAACAGCGGGGCGTCACACCGCTCGCCCGCATCGTCGCCACGGCGGTGTCGGGGATCTCCCCGGAGATCATGGGGCTCGGTCCGGTCGAGGCGACCAAGCGTGCGCTGGCACTGGCCGACATGTCCGTCGACGACATCGACCTGTTCGAGCTCAACGAGGCCTTCGCCGCGCAGGTTCTCCCGTCGCAGCGCGAGCTCGGGAGGTTGTCCCGGCGGTCGTAGAACTTGAAGGTGGCGGTCCCCCGCCTGAGGCCTGCCGAGTGGTAGGTCCTCTGGTGAACCGCCAAGTACACCGAAGAAGGAAGGGGACCGCTGTGAGCAAGACCTACCAGAAGAAGG
>WHTA01000108.1 GCA_009379825.1 Streptosporangiales bacterium | reverse complement strand
CTAGGCGTGACCTTCGAACCTGCGCCGCTGCTGCTGCCCGCCGACGTGCAGGCCGGCCAGGAGTGGACGAACCGCGGCATCGCCAGCGGCGCGGGCCGAAGCGAACTGCTGAACTACCGGATGACCGCGAAGGCGACGACGCCGGACGAGCAACGACTGGACGACGACGGATGCCTGCAGGTGACGGCCAGGACGAGCTTCCGGCCGAAGGAGTCGGACGGTTCGACGGACGCCACCCGCTGGACCGAGCGGGACATGTGGTGCCCCGGCAAGGGGGTCGTGGACTCCGCCGGAAGGCTCGGCGGGGTCGACTACTCGATGGCGTCGGGTGGGCAACCGGCGCCCGTCCCGCCGGGTGAGGTGCGGGAGCAGCTGCCGGACACGGCCGACCTCGACCGCTGGGAACCCCGCAAGCTGACCGGCCTGGAAGGCGACGACACCTTCGGGCAGCGGCCGATGAAGCCGATGACGACGCTGGACGCGCCGGTGGTGAACACGTCCGGCTGCATCACGTACGCCTCCGGCCCGACGAGCGACCTGGTCAGCCTGCTGCCGCTCGGTTCAGGGAAGTACTGGATGCACTGGTGGGCGCGTCCCGGTGGCCAGATCCTGTCGACCGCCTCGTTCGGCCGGACGGTGGTGGTGGGCACGACCGACCGCCGGCTGGCGTACGTGCCTGGCACGGGGCTGCAGTGGTCGGTCACCCTCGACGACATCGCGCTCAACCCACCGGTGCGGGTGGGCAGCGACCGGTTCGCCATCGTGTCCGCGCGGGGGGTGGTCAGCGTGCGCAGCGCCGTCGACGGGCACGAGCTGTGGTCACACCGGATCTCCGAGGGCGTCCTGGTGCGGTCGCTGCTGATGACCGGCTGCTGGGCGTACGCCGACCCGGTGCTCACGGACCAGCTCGAGGCGTTCAGGCAGATGCACGTCGAGGCGGGCTTCGCGGCGTTCCAGCGGCTGTGCGCGGCGTTCAGCTTCGACGGCGAGTTCTACGCAAAGAACCGTGACCGGCTGCTCGGGCCGACCGGTGCGTGGGCCGACCTGGACGGCCGCGCCGAGGCGCACGCACGGTTGGTGGAGGCATGCATGACGCACGACGCCCGCGACCGGCTCGGTGAGATCACGGCGCCTTCGTTCGTGTTGCATGCCGGCAAGGACCCGGTCACCACGCCGCGGCACACCGGGCTGATCGAGGAGCTGATCCCAGGCTGCCGCAGCGAGTACTGGGCCGACCTGACGCACGTCGTCGCCGGCAAGGAGCTGAAGATCAGGTTCGACCAGCTGCTGCGGTCGTTCTACGCCGATGTCGCGGCTGGCTCGCAGCCGGCGGTTGCCCACGCCGACTGATACCGCGGCAGCCGCGGCCCGCTGCTGAACGGGCTCGGGTAGTGGTTCCGCGCTGCTCTACCCCCTCGGGCACCTGCGCTCTCGTCGCCCGCCTTGCCAGCAGGGCCGGCGTGGAGTAACGTACAATCAAATGGTTGTATATCAGCAAGCCGACGAGACCGTGGACAACGTGTTCCACGCGCTGGCCGACGCGACGCGCCGCGACATCCTCAGGCGCAGCGTCGGCGGCGAGCTTTCGGTGTCGCGGCTGGCCGAGGCGTACCCGATGAGCTTCGCCGCGGTGCAGAAGCACGTCGCGGTGCTCGAACGGGCCGGCCTGGTCGCGAAGGAACGCCGCGGGAGGGAGCAGATCGTGCGCACAGATCTCGACGCCGTGCGATTGGCACGGCTCGCGCTCGACCAGCTCGAGGCGCTCTGGCGTGGCCGGGTGGATCGGATGTCCGAGCTGCTCGCCGAGGTTGCCGACCCGGAAGAGAACGACCCTACGAGAGGACCGGACGAATGAGCGTCACCAGCATCGACAAGGACTTCGACAACCTGAGCCTCACCGTGATCGCGGACTTCGAGGCCACGACCGAGCAGGTGTGGCAGCTGTGGGCCGACCCGCGGCAGCTGGAGCGGTGGTGGGGTCCGCCGACCTGTCCGGCGACCGTGGAGGAGCACGAGCTGACCCCCGGCGGCAGCGTCACGTACTACCTGACCGGCCCCGAGGGTGACAGCCATCGCGGCTGGTGGCGGGTGACCGCAGCGAACCCGCCGAAGTCGCTGGAGTTCGTCGACGGGTTCGCGTACGACGACGGCACGCCGAACACCGAGCTGCCGACCACGACCGTGCGGATGCAGCTCACCGTCCACGGTGCCGGCACCCGGATGGAGATGCGTTCTGCCTTCGAGTCGAGGGACCAGATGGAACAGCTGGTCAACATGGGAATGGCGGAAGGAATCGAGCAGTCGGTGGGCCAGATGGACGCCTTGCTCGCCACCTGACCCCCGACCTCGCCTCTGGCGGGGATCAGCCCACCCCCCATCGCCCATGGACTGATCCCCGCTCGTTGCAACAGCATGCCTAGAAACAGTACGCAATGCAACTGTCGGGTGAGGTAATATTTCCGCGTGCCCATAAACCAGCCAGATATCGCACTTCCTGCCGGCTACGAAGCCGCCTGGCGGTCCTGCCTGCGCGGCCACGCCATGCTCGAACGCGCGCTGGACGCCGACCTGCGCGCCGAGCACGGCATGTCGCTGACCACCTACGACGCGCTCGTCCAGCTGTCCGAGGCGCCGAACCGGCAGCTGTACATGAAGGACCTCGCCGCCGCGCTCGTCTACAGCGTCAGCGGCCTGACCAGGCTGGTCGACGGTCTGGAGCGTGCCGGCTACGCCCGGCGCGAGACCGACCCGAAGAACCGCCGCGCCACCCTGGTCACCCTCACCGACGACGGCCTCGCCGCCCTCGAAGCCGCCTGGCCGACGCATGCGCGCGGCGTGCACGACCACTTCGTCATGCACATCGGCCCGAGCCAGGCCCGTACGCTCGCGACCGTCTTCGACGCCATCACCGCCGACCTGCAGCACGCATCCGGGTAGCCGGCCGACGAAGCGACGCCGGTGGACGGTAGTGCCGCGCCGTTCGCCCGCCGGCACGGCGGGTTGGTGCTGCTGCTGATCGCCTGGTGGGGGTTCGGCAACCTCTACGAGGCGGTCGTCGTGCTGCCGCTGCTCTGGCGCCGCCCGCCCGGCTCGCTGCCCGGTGCGGCCGCGCCGGGCAGCCCGGTGCTCTACTTCCTGCCGGCCGGTGTCGCGCTGCTCGTCTCGGTGTGGCTGCTGGTCGCCCGGGTCGTCCGCGGCGCCGGCGGCCGAGGCGCGCCGTCGTGACCACAGCAGGTCTGGTGACCGCCGCGATGGTCGTCACAGCGCCGCTCGTCGTCCTCGGCAACCCCGTGTTCCGCGACCCGGCACGCGACGAGTGCGTCAACGTCAGCCCGCCAGGCTCTGCACGGACGACCCCAACGACTGGCCGGTCTCAGATGCCGAACGGTGCGGCGTAGCGGACGGTGCCGGCGGGCAGTGCGTGGTCGGCGTCCAGGCCGAGGCAGCCTGCGCCTTCGGGGGTACGATCCTCGCGTTCGGCCCGGAAACGCGGGGGCGGAAGCTGGAAGCGGTCACGGTCGCCGAGTTGCGCGCAACGCCTGCTGACACGGGCGGTGCGGTGAGCGTGGAAGCAGGGAGGACAGCGTGACCGCGGTAGAACTCGCCGGCAGCGTAGCCGTGGTAACCGGCGCGGATAGCGGGATCGGATACGCCACGGCGACGCGGCTCGTGCATGCGGGAGCGGACGTAGTCGCGACGGACATCAAGGACGGCGAGGGGATGGCAGCGCTCGCCACCGCGGGTGCGACGACCAGGCGGTGCGACGTCACGGACGCCGGAGATAGGGCGGCGCTCGCCGCAGCGGTCGGCGAGGTCGCCCTCCTGGTCAACGCAGCGGGCGTCATCGGCTCGAAACCGATCGACGAGGTGGTCGAGGACGACTGGGATCGTCAATTGGGCACCAACGCGAAGGCGACGTTCTTCCTCAGCCAACAGATCGGCGGCGCGATGCGGCCAGGCGGTGCCATCGTGAACGTGTCCTCGATATCGGCACGTCGAGCCGTCAACACCGAGTCCGCGGTCTACGCGGCGAGCAAGGCCGCGGTCCTGTCCATCACCCGAAGCTTCGCGCACGCTTACGCCGACCGGCACATCCGGGTCAACGCTGTGCTGCCCGGCCTGATCGACACACCCATGCAGGAACGGCTGTTGCACGACATGGCCGCCGCACGCGGCGCCGACCTCGAGGAGCTACGCGGCGCCCGCACAGCCGGCGTACCGCTGGCGCGTACCGGCACTCCCGACGAGGTTGCCGAGGTCATCTGCTGGCTGCTCGCACCCGGCAGCGCGTATGTGACCGGCCAGAGCATCACCGCCGACGGTGGCCTCACGATGTTCTAGGCTGTATCGGTGGACGGCAGTGGCAGCCGGGTCCTGTGGTCCTTGGCGAGGTCGTGGAGCGGGCACGGCTGCTTGGGTTCGCGGGGCACAGGACCCAGAGGTCCGCGGCCGTCGCGCGGTAGAGGCGGTACGGGGACGGTGCCGTCACGTCCTGCCGGGTGAGTGGTGAGCCGCCGCGATCGGGCGCTCCAGGGTAGGTCTCCAGTGCGCGGTCGACGTCGTCGGCCGACAGCTCGTGGGCTTCCCCGGCTACGTAGACGGTGCGTCCGTGGTACGGCGCGACGGTGGAGTCGAAGATGACGAGGCTCACCTGCGGGCGCTCGGCGAGGTTGCGTGAGTGGTGGGCGTCGGCGGCGGAGGTCCAGTAGTACTCACGGACGCCGGCCGCGGCGAAGTAGACCGGTGTCGTCCACGGGCGGCCGTCCGGGTCGACGGTGCCGAGCGTCAGGTACCTGTTCGTGTCGACGATGGTCTGCGCGTGGGCGGCGAGTTCCTGCGTCATGGGCGCACCATATATCGGGCCGGCGCGATGAGTTCCGGGTTCTTGCCGAGTCGGACCCGTCATGGATACGAAGAACCTTGCCGATCTCTACGACCTGCCAGCGCTCGACTGGGCGGACGTCGAGACCCGCCTCGACGCGAGGTGTACCACAGGCGCCGGGTTCCGGTGGCTCGGACCGGCACACGTGTTGGCTTACTACGATCAACCCGGACGGCAGTCCGCACGTCACGGGTGTCGGCGCCGTCTGGGTCGACGGTGCCTTCTGGTTCCAGACCGGTGAGCGGACGCGCAAGGGAAGGAACGTCGCCCGCGACCCCCGGTGCGTGCTTAGCCTGGCCACCCACGAGTTCGACCTCGTCGTCGAAGGCACAGCCGACCGGGTCACCGACCCGCAGATCGTCGAAGCCATGGCGAGCCGACGGGCTGCCGACGGCTGGCCGGCGCGGGTGGACGAGAAGGGGCACGCGCTCACAGCCGACTACAGTGCCCTCGGCCGGACCGCCGCCGTGGTTCGTGTACCGCCTCACCACAACCGCCGCGACCGCTGTCGCCACCGTCGCCCCGGGCGGCGCCACCCGCTGGCGCTTCTGACACGAGCAACCGCGGCGAGGGGCGCCGTTACTCGTCGTCGGGCTCGAGGCCGGCGACGAGGTTGAAGGCGCCGGTGAGTACGTTGAGCGCCACCAGGCCGACGACGTCGGCGAGCTCGCGGTCGCTGTAGCCGTGGTCACGGAGCTCCGCTATCTGGGCGTCGGTAATGCTCGCGGGCGCGGTGTGCACCTGGAGCGCGAACATGACGATCGCGGCGACTGCCGGGTCCCCGGACGTGCCGAGCCGGGCCAGCTCGATCTCGTCGTCGTCCACCTCGGCCGCGCGGGCGGCGGAGGTGTGCGCGGCCAGGCAGAGCGCGCAGCCCTGGTGCTCCTGGATCGCAAGTGAGATGCGCTCGCCGACGCGACGGTCCAGCTTGGACCGCTTCATCGCTCGGCTCAGGCCGAGGTAGCCGCCGAGCACCGCCGGTGAGTGCGCCATGGTGCGGACCATGGCGCCCACCTGTCCATGCCGTTCGGTCAGCTCGGTGAGCACGTCACGGGCGCTGCCGCGGGCGGTGTCCGGCGTCAACGGCGCGAGACGTGGTTCCGTACGGTTCGTCGTTCCACTCGTCATGCCTTTCTTGACATATACCCCCTGGGGTATATGTCAAGCAAACGTCAGGCCCGGTGGAGATCGTCCCGCCGGGCCTGACGCGAAGCGGCCTCGCTACCCCCACTGACCGGGCTGGTAGTCACCGGCGGGTTGCTGGGTGATGATGTTCAGGCGGTTCCAGGTGTTGATGATGGCGATGACGCACACCAGTGCGGCGAGCTGGTCCTCGTCGTAGTGCTTGGCGGCATTGGCCCAGACCTCGTCGGTGACGCCGCCGGCGGCGTCGGCGAGGCGGGTGCCCTGTTCGGCCAGCTCAAGCGCGGCCCGCTCGGCGTCGGTGAAGACCTTCGCCTCCCGCCACGCCGCGACCAGGTTGAGCCGAAGTGCACGTTCTCCCGCATGCGCGGCCTCTTTGGTGTGCATGTCGATGCAGGCAGCGCAGCCGTTGATCTGGCTGGTGCGGAGTTGCACCAGTTCCCGCGTCGTGGCCGGCAGCGTCGAGTCCGACACCACCCTGTTCGCCGAGACGAGGTGCTTCACGGCCTTGGCGCTGACCGGGTTGCTGAGGTGGTCGAAACGGGCGTCCATGCTGATCTCCTTTCGGTTGCTCCTCAACCCACCGACGAAGCAGCCAGGCGAAGTGTGAGTCAGCCGGTCGTCCAAGGCCGTAGCTTCTCCGGGTTACGTACCACCCAGATGTGTGTGATCCGGTCGGCTGTGACGTCGAATGCGAACACGGCCACGGTGGCCTGGTCTTGCTGTGCCACCAGGCCGGGTTGGCCGTTGACGGTGCGTTCGAGGAGCGTCAGGTCGGGTGCCTTGTCGGCGATGTCGACGAGGTACTGCGCGATCTGCTCGTCGCCCTCGATCGGGTGGGGTGCGGCGGTGGCGAGGCCGCCCCCGTCGGCGATCGCTGTGGCGTCGGGGTCGAGGAGGCCGATGAGCGCGTTGATGTCCTTGGCTTCCCAGGCGTGCTTGACGTGCCTGACGATGGTGGCCTGGTGGGCTGGCGGCGTCTCTGGAGGCTGTGCCGTACGGATGCGGCGGCGGGCCGACGAGGCGAGCTGGCGGCAGGCGGCAGGCGTGCGGCCGACGATCTCCGCCACTTCGGTGAACGGGTAGCGGAACACGTCGTGCAGGACGAAGGCGACGCGTTCGGCGGGCGTCATCGATTCGAGGACGACGAGGAAGGCCATGGAGATCGACTCGTCGAGGGTGATCCGGTCGGCCGGGTCGGTCGTGGTGGCGGGCTGTCTGCTCATCCATTCCGTGTGTTCGGGCAACGGTTCCGGGATCCATTCGCCGACGTAGCGCTCGCGTCGGGCACGTGCCGAGCCGAGCAGGTCGAGGCAGATCCGGCTGGCGACCCTGGTCAGCCAGGCGCCTGGAGACTCGATGGCGTTCTGCTGCTGCCGCGACATGGCGTACCAGCGGGTGTAGGTCTCCTGGACGACGTCCTCGGCCTCGGTCAGAGAGCCGAGCAGTCGGTACGCGAGATTGATCAGCTGACGTCGCTCGCTGATGATCGCGCTCAGGCTCGGATCGGGCTCGGTCATGGTGTGGACGACCCTCCCTCGCTCACATTCTTGCCCTCACCAGTACGACGACACAGCCCATCGAAATGTGAGATGCGACGTGTCCGTCGGCATCACCTTTCCACGGAGGTCTCCGCGACGGGTGAAGTGTGCGTCTCGGTCGTGCTGACCAGGGACGGGAGCGGCGGTCCGGCTGTGCCTGCCTTCAGACGGCGTCGTAGAACAGCGGCCCACCAGATGGTGCCGAGGGCGAGTAACCCGGCGAGGGTGATCGCGTTCTGGTTGTTGACAGCAGGGAGGGTGAGCGCACCGATGACGGCCAGGCACCAGGCGAGGCCGAGGACGAGTACGACGTTGAGCCAGCGGCCGAGCGAGAACGCGCCTTCGGTGGCCGCGGGGATCCTGCCCTTGCGTTCGGCGTAGGCCGTGGCGACCATGGTCAGTCCGTAGGTGAGGTAGTAGGTGAGCCCGACGGTGACGAAGACGATTGCGGGGACGGGTGCCTTCGTACGGGCACCCACCCGTTGCAGTGTCTTGGAGGCGGGCAGCATGTTGTCCCGCGATAGCGCGAACGTCATCCTGGTGGCTACGGCCATGTTGGCGATGAGGCAGGCGAAGATGGACGCGAAGGCGACCACGATCAAGATGGTCTTCGCATAGCCGCCGACCTGGGTGCCGACCAGTTTGAGCACGGGGTTCTCCGAGCCCTGGAAGAAGTTGATCGGCGAGTTCGGCATCGCCATGCTGAGCAGCGCGAACACTCCGAACCCCATGATTCCCGACCAGATGACCGCACGGAACATGGCACGCGGCGCAGCGCGCCTGGGGTTCAGCGTCTCCTCAGCCAGGTCCGCGGCGCCTTCCCAGCCGAGCAGGACGTAGACGGGCAGGAGCGCTGCCAGGGCGATACTCGACAGGGTGATCGCATTGCCGTTCAACGGTTGAGTGTCGAGCAAGATCTTCGGCCCTTGGGTGTCCTTGAAGAACACGAAGAGCCCGACCAACAGAACGATGGCGAGGACGATGGTGCCGATCAACTCGATGGAAGCGCCGAGGTTGTTGATCCTCGTGGCGATCTTGACGCCGACGATGTTGATGATCCCCACCAGGATCGTGCAGCCGATGCTGAGTGCCTGTATCTGGCGCGTGGTGGGGTTCTCCCATATCTCCGGCGCGAAGACCGTCCCGATCGCGGCGGAGGTGGCCGAGGTGCCGGCGAGGAAGGAGACCAGCGCGATCCAGCCGGTGAACCAGCCGAAGTTGCTGCCCACGAGCCGACTCGACCACTGATAGGCGTAGCCGGTGATCGGCATTCGTCCGGCCAGATGCGCGTAGACGGCGACCATGGTCAGCACTGCCGGCAGGACAGCAGCTACAACAGGACGGCGGCACCGCCGATCTCGTCGAAGGGTGACTGGAACAACGTGATGATGCCGGTGTTGATCGACACCATGGAGAACGCCAGGGCGAACGCCGTGAACGAGCCCATGGTGCGGTTGAGCTGCTGGCCGTATCCCAGGTCGGCCAGTTCCTTCGCATCGGTGCGTGCCCGGTCTGCGGAACCCCTGCTCACGACGAGAACCTCATTCCATGCGCACCCTCGACCTCGCCGAGGACATCGTCGAGCACGTCGAGGGCCTCGCCGAGCAACTCCCGGCTGATGTCCAGCGGCGGTTTGACCTTGATCAGGCTGCCGAGGCCTCCGTAACGAGCCTCGCCGAGGATCACCCCACGGTCCTGGGCTCGCAAGAAGACCTCATGTGCCTCCGTCGTCGCCGGCTCCTTCGTCATCCGGTCACGGACGAGGTCGATCGAGACCATCAGTCCCGGCGACCTGACATCGCCGATCAGCGGGTGCCGTTCCTGCATCTCGAGGAGCCGCTTCGTTGCATACCTGCCGTGCTCGGCCGCGGCGGCGCACAGGTCGTCGTCGATGATCGCCCGGACGGTCGCCAGACCGGCCGCTATCGCGACCGGGAACTGACCGAAGGTCAGCTGGTCGTCCCCGGCGACGAGCTTGGCGTGCTCGGCCCTCGTCAGCACACCCGCGAGCGGGAAGCCTCCTCCCACACCCTTGCCGAACACCAGGACGTCCGGCTCGATGCCGTAGAAGTCACTGGCCCACATGGCGCCGGTCCGACCAAGGCCGGTCTGTACCTCGTCGACGATCAGCATGACCCCGTACTCGTCACAGATCTCACGGAGACCCTGGTGCCACCGCGGCGCGAACTCGTTGTGGCCACCGTTGCCCTGGATCGGCTCGTAGATCAACGCTGCCACCGACCCCTCCGTGCCCTTGTCGAAGGTCTGGCGCACCAGCTGCAGCGACAGCTCGGTGTCCTGCTCCGGGGTCAATCCCGGCCGCGGCCGGTAGAGGTCGGGCCGCGGCAGCCGCAGGAATCGCGGCTGCAACGCACCGAAGGCGTTGTTCGGGTGCGGCCAGCTAGCCGCCATGGTGGTGATCGAGCGCCCGTGGTAGGCGTCGTGCAGTACCGCGATGTGCGTGGCGTCCGGACGGTTCCGCATCGCCAGTTTGAACGCCATCTCGGCCGCCATCGAGCCGTGCAGGGTGAACCCGACCCGGTCGAGGTCGTTCGGTGCGATCCGAACCAGCAGGTCGGCGAGGTCGAGGAGCGCGGGCGTATGGAACGTGGGGCGGGCGTGGGTCATCTCCCGGGTCTGCGCGATCGCTGCCTCGACCACCCGTGGATCGTTCGCACCGAGGTTGTTCGACCACGCCTGTGCAGTGCAGTCGATGTACCGCTTGCCGGTGTCGTCCCAGACGTACGAACCCTCAGCACCGACCAGCGTCAGCTTCGTCGGGTCACCACCGGGAGGCTCGTGCAGTAGCACCGTCTTACCGCGTTCCCGCGACTCTCCCTGGTTGATCAGCGCGCTCGTCATGGATCCTCCCGACTCGACCGGCCACGTGCAGCTGGACCGAGATTAGGAACCCGAGGATGCAGCGCGGAAAGACCAGATCCCGTACAGTTGATAGATGCAGTCTATGAATGTGGATCTGCGCCATCTCCTGCCTTCGTGGCCGTCGCGCGATCACTCAACTTCACTCGCGCCGCCGAGGAACTCCACATCGCCCAACCGTCATTGAGCTACACGATCCAACAGCTCGAGAAGACCATCGGTGTCCCGCTGTTCAACCGGACGACCAGAGCAACCGAGCTGACACCCGACGGGGCGATCCTCTTCGATGAAGCCCACGCCGTCCTCGACAGGTATGACGCAGCCATGGAGCGCATGGCGCAGGTAGCGCGCGGTGAGCTCGGCCGACTCCGGGTCGGCTACCTCATCGGAGCTGCCGTCGACCACGTGCCGGCAATCCTGCGCGCGTTCGCCGACGACTACCCGGACATCCAGCTCGACCTGATCGAGTACGACTTCAGCACACCCAACGGAGGACTCGACACCGGAGACACCGACGTCGCCATCGTCAGGCCACCCCTGGACGACGTGCCCGACGTCATCACTGCGACCTTGCTGCGCGAACGCTGCTTCGCCTGCCTACCGACGCAGCACCACTACGCCGCCCGGCCCTCGGTAACCGTCGCCGACCTGCTCGACGAGTCGATCGTTGCTGCGCCGGGAACAGGGGCGTGGCGCGACTCATGGATCCTGGCGGATCAGCGTCAGGCGCCTCCCGACATCACCTACGAGGCCGCCACCTTCGAAGCGGAACTCCAAGCCGTCGCAGTCGACAGAGGCATCTCCATCGTCCCCGAGACCGCGCCACGCATCTACGCACGCCCAGGCGTCACCTTCGTGCCCATCGCCGACATGTCGGACTGCACCGTCGCGGTGGCTCGCCGGCCGGATGCACCACAGGCAGCAGCCAACTTCGCCGAGACCGCCCACCGCATCGTGCGCGATGCCAACCTCGCCCGATGAAGCAGGCCGAGGGCGTGCTACGCCACAGCGAGCGCGGCCTCGTCGGTGGCGGCATCGGCTTCGGTCCAGGTGGATTCGGCAGGTGGGTGGGCGAGATGCCAGCGCACGGACTCGGCGACGCGCTCGGCCGGCTTGCCCGGAACCCAGTTGAGGAGAGCCTGAGCACGGGCGACCGAGACCAGCAGATGTTGGCCCGGGGCAGCGGTCAGTGCCAGATCCGCGGGCAGCGCCTCGTCGGCTACCGGGACGAGTTCCGCGTCGGCATCAGCGGCCCCGATGATCTGGTCGAACCACGTGGACAGCGGCCAGGTCTCTGCTTCGCCGAGATTGATCGTCATCCCGTCTACGGCTCTGGAGTCGAGAGCGGCCAGCACACCGGTGGCGAGATCGTCGACATAACCGCGGGTCCAGAGCAGGTTGCCCGCCCCAATCGGGATGCGCCTTCGTCCGGCACGCAGCCGGCGCAGCACGATGTCTTCGCGCCGTTGCCAATCATGCGGGCCGTAGACCACCGGCAGTCGCAGCACGGTAGCCCCACGCGGGCGCCACCGGTCTTCGACATCGAGTTTTTCGTAATCGTCGGGCACGTGCGCAAACCCAGAACCGCGATGGGGGTAGCGCTGGTGACGCAGCTCGGCCTCCTCGGTCACGGGTACCGGAGCCTCGCAGCGCCCACTGCGCAGACCAGCGTAGGCCTGGTAGACGTCTTGACTGGAAAGCACCACCGTCGGCACCTCGGGTAGCACGCCAAGCACCGTGTCGACATCGGCCGCGGTGAGTGCACTGGTGTCCACCACCGCCTGCGGTGCGAATCTCCGCACCTCATCGGCGTGCTCGGCCAAGTCGTGCCGATCAGTCCACATCTGCCTGACCGGCACCCACGGGTCCGGCGCGCTGCGGCCCCGATGGACGACCAGAACCTCGTCACCGCGCAGATGCAGCCGCTCGACGATGCGACGGCCCAAGAACCACGTTCCTCCCAGCACCAGTACCCGCATACGGGAATGGTCATACAGCGAACCTGCCAAGGACAGTCCTGATCGCTAAGGGCGAACGCGGACCCGCTGGGGGTGCAGGGATGGACTCAGGTATGCAGGGTGGGCCGGTAGATGAGCTCTTGGATGTGGCCGTCGAGCGTCCGGTGCTCGATCAGCTCGAGGTCGAAGTCGGCCGCACCCTGGAAGATCGGGTCAGCCCCGGTCTGACCGGTGATCACAGGGAAGAGCGTCACCTGAACGCGGTCGACCAGACCGGCAGCCATCAGCGCCCGGTTCATCGACAGGCTGCCGTGCGAGCGCAACGGCACCTCGGACTCCTCCTTGAGTCGAGCGACGACGTCGACGGCGTCGCCGCTCACGACGGTCGCGTCCGGCCAGTCGAGGGATCCTTCCAGTGTGGTCGACACCACCGTTGCCGGCAGGCTCCTCATCCGGGTGACCCATGGGTCACGCACCTCGGACTCCTCGGTGCTCGAGGCCAGCATCCGCGCGAACGCCCGATAGGTGTTGGCACCGAAGACCATCCGCTGCTCTGCGTCGTACAGGGCGAGGCGGTGGCCGAGGAGCTCGGGGCCCTGCTTGCCCCAGTAGCCGGTCCAGTTGCCGCCGGCGGTGCCGAACCCGTCGAGGCTGGAAAAGACGTCGAACGTGTAGGTAGCGGTCATGATGCTCTCCTCGAGTGCGGTTTACCGCGTGTCGGGGAGACAGACCGGCAACCGCGGCAAGACTCATCGCCCTTGGACTCCTGGAGTCAGCCCGCTCCTGCTGGTGTATGAGACGGTCCCGGATCCGCGTCCGGGACCAGGGCAAGTCGGTGTCGCTGTCAAGGCTGCCGGGGGCCACCTGGTCGACACCAGGATCCGCGGGGGCGCCACCGGTGCCCCGTTCCCGCTGCCGGAGTTGCCGATGACTCCCGGCCGGGAGGTCGCCGGTGTGGTCGAGGAGGTCGGTGCCGGCGCCGATCCCGGTTGGCGCGGCAATGCGGGTGCCAGGTGATCCGCGACGTTTCCGTGCCACCTGAGGTGCGATGCGTGCCCGGCGGACTTGGAACGACCCGCGCGAACATCTAGATGAGTGATTCCTTGAAGGGTGTGGTCGGCGCGGCTGCGGAGACGTGGGGCGGAGGGTGTTCAAGATCGATGTGTGACCAAAGAACTGAACACCCTCCTGACAGCACTGTATGTGGTGGTCGACGATCACGTGG
>WHTA01000107.1 GCA_009379825.1 Streptosporangiales bacterium | reverse complement strand
GGCATCCCCGCATCCGGGAACGGCGCGGGAGCCCCAGGCATCCCCGCATCCGGGAACGGCGCGGGAGCCCCAGGCATCCCCGCATCCGGGAACGGCGCGGGAGCCCCAGGCATCCCCGCATCCGGGAACGGCGCGGGAGCCGCTGGCATCCCGGCGTCCGGGAACGGCGCGCCGTAGTCGGCGGCCGGCGGCTCCTGGCCTACGGCCGCAAGCGGCGCGGAGTCGGCGTAGATCTCTTCGACGGCGCTCTCGTACGCTGGGGTGCCCGGCGCGTCGACGGCGCCGGCGTCGCTGATCGCCTCGTCGATCACGGCCACCCCACCGGCTGCCGGCGCCAGCTGGTCGCCCATCGGCACGGTGCCGTGGTCCTGGCCCGGCGCAGCGGGCACGGCGTCGGCGTGGATCGCGCTGAAGCCGCCGGCCGGCACCACTCCGTTGTCCAGCCGGACCTTGGTCGACACGACGCTCGGCAGGGCACTGCCGAGCGCGGCCGCCACGGCCGTCACGTCGTGCAGGATGCGGTCGATCCAGGTGATCGCCTCAGCGCCGTCGAAGTTGGCCTCCGCGCCACCGGTGGTCACGGAGACCACGGCCGCGCCGTGCACGAGCAACGCACGCCCACCAACGGTCGGCCCGTAGGCGACGAACGCCGGCGGCTGCGCCATGCCGTGCACGAGCTTCGCCAATTCCCTGATCAGGACCCGGCCGTCACCACCGGACTGGCCGGTGGTCTCCAGGATCTGCAACAGCTGCTGTGCGCTCTCCTCGGGCTCCGCTTCGTAGAGGAGCACGAGGTCGCCAACCCTGGCGAGCAAGCCTTCGCCAGGCGTCGGCCGCAGCACCGTCTCGCCAACCTGGTCGGTCACAGCAATCCCCTCCCTGCGGCCGTGCTTCGCGACAGTCTCCTCGCCGCCGAAACGATCCGCCAGAGCAGGCTATTAGACGACCGGAGACGCGCGCAGGTCGGTGGGTACCACCAGGACTTACGGCAACAACCCGGCCACGCTAGTCGCCGCGGTCCTCCGGCATCGGGGTGTTCCGCTGCACCTGCATGAGGAACTCGGCGTTGCTCGACGTCTTCCGCATCTGGTTGAGGAGCAGCTCGAGCGCCTGCTGCGTCTCCAGCGAAGAGATCACCCGGCGTAGCTTCCAGACGATCTTCAGCTCCTCGCCGTGCAGCAGGAGCTCTTCCTTCCTGGTGCCGGACGCGTCCACGTCGACCGCGGGGAACATCCGCTTGTCCGCGAGCTTGCGGTCCAGCTTCAGCTCCATGTTGCCGGTGCCCTTGAACTCCTCGAAGATGACCTCGTCCATCCGGGAGCCGGTCTCCACGAGGGCGGTGGCGATCACGGTGAGTGAGCCGCCGTTCTCGATGTTCCGCGCCGCGCCGAAGAACCGCTTCGGCGGGTAGAGCGCGGTGGAGTCGACACCACCGGACATGATCCGGCCGCTCGCCGGCGCCGCCAGGTTGTATGCACGCCCCAGCCTGGTCATCGAATCGAGCATGACGACCACGTCGTAGCCGAGCTCGGCCAGCCGCTTCGCCCGCTCGATGGACAGCTCCGCGACCGTGGTGTGGTCGTCCGCGGGGCGGTCGAACGTCGACGCGATGACCTCGCCCTTGACCGACCGCTGCATGTCGGTGACCTCTTCCGGTCGCTCGTCGACGAGGACGACCATGAGGTGGCACTCCGGGTTGTTGGTAGTGATCGCGTTGGCGATCGCCTGCAACACCATCGTCTTACCGGCCTTGGATGGTGAGACGATGAGACCGCGCTGACCCTTGCCGATCGGTGCGATCAGGTCGATGATCCGGCCGGTCATGTTGGAGTTGTCTGTCTCCAGCCGCAGCCGGTCGTTCGGGTACAGCGGCGTCAGCTTGTTGAACTCGACCCGGCCACGCGCCTGCTCGTGCTGCATGCCGTTGATCGTGTCCACGCGGACGAGCGGGTTGTACTTCTGCTGCCGCTCACCCTCACGCGGCTGCCGCACCGCGCCGGCGACGACGTCGCCCTTGCGCAGCCCGTGCTTGCGGACCTGCGACAGCGACACGTACACGTCGTCCTGACCCGGCAGGTAGCCGGACGTACGGATGAACGCGTAGTTGTCGAGGATGTCCAGGATGCCGGAGACGGGGATCAGGACGTCGTCGTCGCTGACCTCGGGCTCGCCGCCGCCCTCGTTGCCGAAGCGGTCGCGCCGGTTGCGGTCACGGAACCGGCGGCCACGCCGCCTGCGGCCCCCGCCGCCACCACCGTCACTGCCGTCACCGTCGTCGCGCTGACGGTTGTCCTGCTGCCTGTTGCCCTGCTGCTGTTGCTTGTTGCCGCCCTCGGACTGCCGGCCCTCACCGCGGTTGTTGCCGCCCTCGGACTGCCGGCCGCCGCCCTCACCACGGTTGTTGTCCTGTCGGCCGCCGCGGCGCTGCCGGTCGCCCTGACCGTCCTTCGCGTCCGCCTGCTTCGCCGTCTCGGTGGCGTTGTCGCCGCCCTGGCTCTGTGCTGCCTTGGTTCCAGCCGCCTTGCCGTTCGCGCCACGGTTGTTCGCGCCACGGCCGCTGCCTTCGCCGGCACCGCCCCGTGCTCTGTCACCCCCGCGCGCGGGGGTGCTGGCGGCGTCACCTTGCTCGGCACGCTGGCCGGACGCTGCGTCGCCTGCGCTGAGCTCGCCGCCGTCGAGGGTCGGCTGCGCCGAGCCCGTGCGCCCACTCGACCTGGCGCTCGGCGCGCCGTTCTTCCGGTCGTCGCCACCCGCCTGGCGTTCCTTGATGGCGGTGATGAGCTCGCTCTTCCGCATCTTGGCAGTACCAGTGATGCCCATGCCGGCCGCCATCTCCTGCAGCTCGGAAAGGAGCATGCCGGTGAGGCCACCGCGGCGGCGGGGCGGAGTAGTGGATGCAGTGTCGGCGGAATCGGCGCTCGCCGAGTCCTGCGCGACCTGTGTCGGGTCACTCACGAAAGGTTCCCTTCTCCTGGGAGCCAAGAGGGGTTATGAACAACCTGTCGGCACGCCGCATCACGGCGACACCGTACGGATTGCCTCCAGATAAATTCGAAGGAGAGCTAGTCACTCAATGCGTGGGTCCCCGATTCCGGGTGCTCGGCACCTCGAGAAGCTACGGGGTACGAAGACTGCCCCCCGTGGGCCGTCGGACGAGCTGGTGCCCTCGTAGGGGAACCCGGCGCAGACAGAAGATTAGCATCCCACGCCCGGAAACGGCGCATCGCTCCCTGATAGACACGTCGTGACCGCGGTACGTGGTCGGCCGCCGCCCTGTCGGCCGGCGGCTCATCCCCCATGCTACCTGGGAATACGCCGAGGTGACGACCGTTCAGTCGGCGACGTCCACGGTCGCGCCCGTGCGGTCCACGGCGAGTTCCCACTGCTGCCAGCTTGGCTGCGCCGCCGCCGCGACGTCCTTCGCGGTGGCCAGCGACGTCGCGGTGCCGAGCACCAGCACGGTCGGTCCGGCGCCGGAGAGCACCGCCGCCTGCCCGGCCGCGCGCAGCCGGGTCAGCAGCTTGAGCGACGCCGGCATCGCCGGTCGACGGTACGACTGGTGCAGCTGGTCCTCGGTCGCCGCGAGCAGCAGCTCGGGGTCGGCGGTCAGCGCGGGCGTCAACAGCGCGGCGCGTGCGGCGTTGCCGGCGGCGGCCGCATGCGGCACCACGTCGGGCAGCAGCTTCCGCGCCTGCTCCGTCGCCTGCTCGTGGTCGGGCACGACCGCGAGCGCGACCAGCTCAGGCACCGGCTGCAGCCGCACGGCGCGGGCCTGTCCCTCCTCCGACCACGCCACGGTGAAGCCACCGAGCAGGCAGGCGGCGACGTTGTCCGGATGTCCCTCGAGCCTGGCCGCCAGCGTCAGCGCGTCCGCACCGGCCGGCTCGGCACACCCGGCCAGCGCCCTGGCGGCAACCACGCCGGCCACGATCGCCGCCGCCGAGGAGCCGAGGCCACGCCCGTGCGGCACGGTGTTCGTACAGGTCAGCGCCACGCCGGACGGCCGGTCACCGAGCTCGTCGAACGCCGCGTACGCGGCGCGCAGCACCAGGTGCCGCTCGTCGGTGGGCACCTCGCCGGCGCCAGCACCTGCCACCTCGACCTGCACGCCGGCGTCGGTGCACCTCAGCTCGACCTGGTCGTACCTGGCCAGCGCCAGCCCGGCGGCGTCGAAGCCGGGCCCCAGGTTCGCGCTGGTCGCCGGCACCCGCACCCGGACCTGGCCGGTCCGCCACTGCCCGCCCACGTCAGTTGCTGAGCTCGAGCACCGCGGCGACCGCGTCGACCTCGGCCGGTACGGTCGCCGTCTCCGGACGGCCGGAGAGCATGTGTCCGGGGTCCTTCAGGCCGTTGCCGGTGAGCGTGCAGACCACGCGGCTGCCCTCGGCGACCAGGCCGGACTCCCGCGCGGCGAGCAGTCCCGCCACGCTGGCCGCGGACGCCGGCTCGCAGAAGACGCCCTCCTGCCTGGCCAGGAACCGGTACGCGTCGAGGATCTGCTCGTCGGTGACGGCTTCGATGGTGCCGCCGGACTCGTCCCTGGCCACGAGCGCCTTCTGCCACGACGCCGGGTTGCCCACCTGGATCGCGGTGGCCACCGTCTGCGGCTGCGCCACCACCTCGCCGGCGACGATCGGCGCCGCACCGGCGGCCTGGAAGCCGACCATCCGCGGGGTGCGCTGGCACACCCCGTCCTTGGCGTACTCCACGTAGCCCTGCCAGTAGGCCGAGATGTTGCCGGCGTTGCCGACCGGCAGGCAGTGCACGTCAGGCGCGTCCCCGAGCGCGTCCACCACCTCGAACGCCGCCGTCTTCTGGCCGGCGAGCCGGTAGCCGTCCGGGTTGGCGGAGTTCGCCAGCAGCACCGGGTAGCGCTGGACGAGCTCGCGCGCCACGTCCAGACAGTCGTCGAACGAGCCGTCCACCTCGAGCAGCACCGCGCCGAACGCGACGGCCTGGGTCATCTTGCCCGGGGCGATCTTGCCGTGCGGCACCAGGACGGCGCAGGAGATGCCGGCGCGGGACGCGTACGCTGCGGCGCTGGCGCTCGTGTTGCCGGTGGACGCGCAGATCACCGCCTCCGCGCCGCTCTCCACCGCCTTGGAGATCGCCAGCGTCATGCCGCGGTCCTTGAACGAGCCCGTCGGGTTCGCGCCCTCGACCTTCAGATGGACGTCACACCCGGTGCGCTCGGCCAGCCGCGGCGCGGGCACGAGCGGCGTGCAGCCCTCGCCCAACGTCACGACCGGCGTGTCCGCGCTGACCGGCAGCCGGCTGCGGTACTCGTCGATCACACCTCGCCACACGGCAAGCTCCTTCGTCCCTGCGAACTCACAGACCCTCGACCCGCATGACCGACGCGACCTCGCGCACGACGGCCAACCGGCGCAGCTCCTCGACCGTCGCGGCCAGCGCGGCGTCCGTCGCCACGTGCGTGACCACGACCAGCTGCGCGTCGTCCCCGTGCCCTTCCTGCCGCACCGTCTGCAGTGACACCTCCTTGGCGGCGAACACCTGCGCCACCTCGGCGAGCACCCCGGTCTTGTCGAGCACGTCGAGGCTGAGGTGGTACCTGGTCGCCACCTCGCCCATCGGGCGCGCCCGCAGTTGTGCGTACGGCGTGCTCGCCCAGGTGGACCGGCCGGAGCGCGCGTTGCGCGCGACCGCCACCACGTCGCCGAGCACGGCGCTCGCCGTCGGCGCGCCGCCCGCGCCCTGGCCGTAGAACATCAGCTGCCCGGCGGCGGAACACTCCACGAACACCGCGTTGTACGCCTCGCGCACGCTGGCGAGCGGGTGCGTCTCAGGGATCATCGCCGGGTGCACGCGCACGTCGATGCTGTCGCCGCCGGCGCGCTCGGCGATGGCGAGCAGCTTCACCACGCAGCCCATCTCACGCGCGCTCGCGACGTCGGACGCGGACACCTCGCTGATCCCCTCGCGGTACACGTCCGCCGCCGTCACCTGGGAGTGGAAGGCGAGCTCGGCGAGGATCGCCGCCTTCGCCGCGGCGTCGTAGCCGTCCACGTCCGCAGTGGGGTCGGCCTCCGCGTAGCCGAGCGCGGTCGCCTCGTCGAGCGCGTCACCGAAGGTGGCGCCGGTCTCCGCCATCCGGGTGAGGATGTAGTTGGTGGTGCCGTTGACGATGCCGAGCACCCGGTGCACGGTGTCGCCGACCAGCGACTCCCGCAGCGGCCGCAACAGCGGGATCCCGCCGGCGACGCTCGCCTCGTAGTACAGGTCGACGCCGGCGGCGCGCGCCGCCTCGTGCAGCTCCGCGCCGTGCGACGCCAGCAGCGCCTTGTTCGCCGTGACCACGGACTTGCCGCTGGCGAACGCGGCCAGGATGAGGCCGCGGGCCGGCTCGATCCCGCCGATCACCTCGACCACGACGTCCACGTCGTCGCGGCGCACCAGCGCCTCGGCGTCGGACGTGAGCAGCCCGGGGTCCAGGTCGACGTCCCGTGCCCGCGCCGGCCGGCGTACGGCCACCCCGGCGAGCTCGAGCGGGGCTCCCACCCGTGCGGCGAGGTCGGCCGACTGCTCCTTGATCAGCCCGACCAGGGCACTGCCGACCACGCCGCAGCCGAGCAGTGCCACCCGCACCGGCTGCTCATCTCCACGACCGCCCACGTGTCTCCTCCCCGACGGCAAGGTCAGCTCGACAGGCCCGCGTCGAGCCGCAACAGGTCGTCCATCGTCTCGCGCCGCAGCACCAGCTCCGTAGCCCCCTGCCGCACAGCGACCACCGGCGGCTTCGGCACCTGGTTGTAGTTGCTCGCCATGGCGCGGCAGTACGCGCCTGTGGCCGGCACGGCGATCAGGTCGCCGGGCGCGACGTCGCCCGGCAGGTAGACCTCGCGCACCACGATGTCGCCTGACTCGCAGTGCTTGCCGACCACCCGCACAAGCACCGCGGGCGAGTCGGACGCCCGGTTCACCAGCGCGCAGGAGTGCTCAGCGCCGTACAGCGCGGTCCTGATGTTGTCGCTCATCCCGCCGTCGACGGAGACGTACGTGCGGACGCCGGCGGAGCCGACCCGTACCGGCTTGACCGTGCCCACCTCGTACACCGTGCACATCGCCGGGCCGGCGATCGCGCGGCCGGGCTCCACCGAAAGCCGCGGCACAGGCAGCCCGTTCGCCTCGCACTCCTCGGCGACGATGGTCCGTAGAGCGGCGGCGAACTCGCCCGTCTCCGGGGGGTCGTCGGACGGCACGTAGGCGATGCCGAGGCCGCCACCGAGCCCCAGCTCGGCGATCTGCACGTCGTGCTGGTCGCGCACCCTGGTGGCCAGCCGCACCAGCCGGTGGGCGGCGAGCTCGAACGCGGCGGTGTCGAAGATCTGCGAGCCGATGTGGCTGTGCAACCCGACCAGGTTCAGCGGCGCGGACGCGAGCACCCGCCGTACGGCTTCGAGCACCTCACCGGTGGCGACGGCGAAGCCGAACTTCTGGTCCTCGTGCGCGGTCGCGATGAACTCGTGGGTATGCGCCTCGACACCGACGGACGCACGCACGAGCACATTCGGCCGCACGCCGCGGTCGGCGGCCAGCTTGGCCAGCCGGTCGATCTCCACGAACGAGTCGAGCACGATCTTGCCGACCCCGTCGTCGAGCGCGGCCGCGAGCTCCTCGGTCGACTTGTTGTTGCCGTGGAAGGCGAGCCGCTCGGCCGGGAAGCCGGCCCGCCGCGCGATGGTCAGCTCGCCGAACGAGCACACGTCGAGCGAGAGGCCGTCCTCGGCGAGCCACCGCGCCACGGTGGTGGACAGGAACGCCTTCCCCGCGTAGTAGACGTCGAAGCCGTCGAACGCGGTGCGGTGCGCACGTGCCCGGCCGCGGAAGTCGTCCTCGTCGAGTACGTAGACGGGCGTGCCGTGCTCGCGGGCGAGGTCGCGCAGCTCCACACCACCCACCTGGACGGCACCGCCGACCCGCTGCGCGGTCGACGACCAGATATCGGGCTCGAGTGCGTTGAGATCAGTAGGCGGCGCGGACATCGCGCCCTCGGTCATCATGTCCGCGTGCAACGGCCCCGCGGGGTGCACCGACCTCACACCACTCACCTCTCACAACCGTCTCGGCAGGGGAACTCCGAACAGCTCGCCGGCTCGCGCCACCGCGTCCGCACACCGCGCGAGGAGCGCCAGATGTGAACGGTACGCGGCGGCCGGGCGTCCGGTCGGGTCATCTCGGATCCTGGACAGCCCCTCGAACGCCCACCTCCGTACCGCCTCGTGCGAGGTGGCCACGTCGTGCTCCAGGTGGTCGGCCAGCCGGTGCGGCTCACCCCGTTCCGCTGCGACTCGACCGATGGTGTCGATCGCGTCGAGTGCGGCCGTGGTGGTCTGCCACGCCCTTCCTTCGAGCCTACCGCCCGGCGCCGGCTCGATGCCGTGCGCGCGGGCGACGTCGAGCGCCTCGCGGGAGCCGACACCCAGGTACCACAGCCGCCACAGCGGGTTGCGCTCGTCGCGGCGCGACCACCGGTCGAGGTCCACCCGCACCGGCCGGTTCCACCTGGTGCGGACGAGCGCGTAGCGCGCGGCGTCCGCCCCGACCGCGTGGCACAGCTCGCCGAACAGGTGCACGTCGGCGGCGCCTGTACCCACCACGGTGACCGCCTGGACGGCGGGCTCGGCGCGCAGCGGGCCGAGGTCGTACGCGGCACGCAGCCGCCCGGCGACCGCAACCACCAGCCGCCGCCGCGCCACCGCGAGTGACATCTCGTCAGCCACTGCACTGGTGGGGTCGCTCCCCCGCGCCGTCGCACCCACCCCGGACAGCGTAGTCAGCGCTGGTCACGGAGGTCGTCAGCAGGCCCGCTCCTTCACCAGCCGGTCCACCACGTCGACCAGCTCGGCCGGGTCGAACGGCTTGCAGACGAACGCGTCGGCACCGACCTGCTGCCCGCGTTCCTTGTCGCGCTGCTGTGCGCGCGCCGTCACGATCACGATCCGCGTGTCGCTCGTGCGCGGGTCGTTGCGCAGCCGGAGCGCGACCACCCAGCCGTCCAGCGCGGGCATCATCACGTCCAGCGTGATCACGTCCGGCTGATGCTGCTGCGCAGCGGCGATCGCCTCGTCCCCGCTGCCGGCCTCGAGTACCTGGTAGCCCTCGAGCTCCAGGTTCACGGCGACCAGCTGCCGGATGACCGGATCGTCGTCGACGACCAGCACGCGCCCCACCTTGTCCGCCACACCATGAAGGTACGACGTCGCTCGCAGGCTGTCGCGCAGAGTGCTACGCGCCGTGGCCGCCCCGACAACCACCGCCACGCCGCCCGCACCGTCACCCACCCCAGCGGCTGCTGCTAAGCTGCGGAGGTCCAATCGGACAAGCCCGCCCCCGTAGCTCAGGGGATAGAGCAACGGCCTCCGGAGCCGTGAGCGCAGGTTCGAATCCTGCCGGGGGCGCGGACTGCATCTACACAAGCGCCCGGCTCCTGGCCTGGGGTGTTGTGTGTAGATGGCATGGCGTTGGTGATCCTTTCTGCGGTGTCGGCGATCTCTGCCGTGGTGTCTGCTGGCAGGGTAATGGTGATGGTGACGTGGTCGCCGTCGTCGTGCAAGCGGACGGCGAGCTGGGTGGTCTCGAACAGTCGCCGCAGCAGCTCTTCCGGCGCCTCGGTGAGGTACAGGGTGAGTTCCGGGAGCGCGTCGAGTAGCGCAGTGTCGCCGGGACCAGGTCGGACTGGCTCGACAGCATCGGCGGTGTCGAGGTCAGCGACGGCGGTCAGCGCGGCGGTCCTCTGCTTCTCCAGGTCGTTGTAGCTGGTACGGAGCGCCTTGGTAAAGGGGTCGTCGGGGTCAGCGTCTTGGGCTTGCCGGACCAATGCCTGTTGCCGGCGCGTCAGGTCGGCGAGCACGCGTTGCAGCCGTTCCCGTTCGACCTGGTGCTGCCGCGCGGCGTAATCGTCGATCTGGTCGAGGTCGGCGGCGAGCAGGTGCCGGCGATCGGGTCCGAAGACGCGGTCGGCGAAGAACCTGCCGATGGCGTCGAGGATCGCGTCTTCGCGCAGGTACACGGCCTTCGGGTGATCGGAGTAGGCGGTGGGTTTGCCGCGGTTGTTGTTGCGTGGCCAGCACTGGTAGTAGCCGGCGCCGTGCCGGTTGTTGCCGTGCATCCGCCGCCCGCACGGGCAGAAGATCATCCCGCGCAGCAGATACGTCCGCCTGGTCGCCGGATGGGTGTTCTTCGCGTTCCCGTCGCGGGAGCCGCGGCGTTCCTGGCGGCGGGCGGTGAGTTCGTCGTACATCCACTTCGGGATCAGCGGCTCGTGCGTCGGCTCCGGTGACCACACCCACTTCTTCGGGTCGTTGACCTTCCCGTGTTTGGAGCGCGACGCGCGGCGGTTGAACACCTGGTAGCCGGTGTATTTCGGGTTCCGCAGGATCTCGTACACGCTGGTCTTCCCCCACGCACCACGCGCCCGCTCGGGCCCGCCCACCGGGGTCGGTGGCGGGTACTTGGTCGGGTCGGCGTTGAGCCGCTCGGCGATGGTGTCGCAGCCGATCCCCTCGTGGTAACGCCACGCCGCGATCTGCGCCACCGTCTCCGCACGGACACCGTCGGGTTCGAGACGGGTCTTGGTGAACCCGCGGGCGGCCTTGCTGGGGTTGGGGTGTCGGTACGTCTTCGCCGTGTACCCGTACGGCGGTTTGCCGATGTTCCAGCCCTCCCGCACATGCGTGCACAGCCCGCCCCAGGCTTGTTCGAGGGTATTGAGCACCTCGTATTCGGCGACGGACTGGTTGATCCGCCGCTGCAGCACCCGCTGCGCACGAGACCCGGACAGCGTGATCGGCTCGTTCGACGCGAATAACGGCACATCCGCAGTGTCGAGCGCGCGTTCGACGGAGAGACCCTCGTAGGTGCGGCGGGCGACCCAGGACATCGATTCGCAGATCACCGCGTCGAACCGGCGCCCAGGATGGGCAGCCTCGTCCAACAGATCGGCGAGGCCACCGTCACGGGAGACCGGGATGTTGAACCGTTCATACCCCGTTCCCCGACCACGATCGGCCAGCTCCTTACGGCCGGACTCGACGTCGTAGAAGTGCGCGACGATCACCCACGACTCCGGCAACGCGTTCTTACAGTTCGCCAGCTGCCGCAGACACGACTGCCGCGGATCCTGCTAATCCTCCGTCGATGTCCGCCCCAGAAACGCTACCCGGACCCCCTCACCGAGCAACGCCGCCGACGTCGCCAACGGCGAGACCGCATAATCCGACAGTCCCGACGGCCCCAACGCCACGGGTACCGGGGACAGATGCCGTCCCGCCGCCCTCGGCGCGGACGGGTCGGGGTCCGGTGGGTGTGTGGTCATGGCCTGTAGTCCTGTCCCTTGGTGTCGCGTGCCGGCCGCGGAAGGAGCTCGGGCGCAGTTCATGCCGCGTCTCGTTGGGTCACTATTTTACTCCTATTTCTCCGACCGGTCGAGCAAATAGTTCGATGGATGAGATCTTTTCCATGAAATTCATCGCGCCCTGCGTGATTTGCTCGGCGCAGCCATTCCCGTATCACCTTCATGCTCGTGGACTCCTTGCTCTACAGGGGGTCCGAGCATGTGGTTCATGCTGCCTCGCAGTGGTCACGGTCCTCTTCGTCACGGTCACCGCGGTTGCTTGCCCAGTGCAAGAGGTCGATGATTATTCCGGCGAGTTCGCCGCGTAATTTCTCGCCGTATTCTCCGTCCAGACACCTAATGTGGCCGTGGTAGGTGCGGTCGTCGTCCGGGGTGTCGCTATCGTCGGCGGGGCTCATGGCGACACCTCGGTCTCGACGGCCAGCGAGACCTGCGGGACAGACACCGAGACAGGTGTCGAGAAGAGCGAGACTAGCCCGAGTCTCGCGCGTCTCGCGCTTCTCGTAGTGGTCTCGCCGTCGGTCCCGCCCGGTCTCGGCGACGCGAGCAGATACCTCTCGGCATCCGGCGCTGGCGCCGTGGCCGCGGCGCGGGCTCGCCGGAGGTGGGGGTGTCGGTGCTGCAGTGGGCGTCGGCGGTCGACTTCGTCCTTGGCGCCGTGGTGTGGGCGCCACTGGAACGGCCCGAGGAGACCGCTGCGGTACTGCAGCGGTGTCGATCGCATCCGAAGTTCGCCGGTGTCCGGCACGTGACCACTCGGGACGCCCACCCGGACTGGCTGGTACGGGACGAGGTCGTCGAATCGCTCACCCTGCTCGCCGAGCACGGCGTGCCCGTCGACGTGGTGGCGACCGGGCCACGGCAGCTGGCGAACGTCGCCGCCGTGGCCGAACGCGTGCCCGAGCTGACGCTCGTCATCGACCACCTGGGGCGACCGCCACTGCCCGAGGGCGGATGGCAGCCGTGGGCGTCGCTGCTCGCCCGTGCCGCCGAACACCCACGGACGTACGCGAAGGTCTCCGTCGGCCTCGACGTGTTGGACGAAGGCAGCCACTGGTCGGCCGACGCCCTCGGCCGCTACGTCGACCATGCGGTCGGCTGCTTCGGCGCCGGCCGGTTGATGGCCGCGAGCAACTGGCCGGTGTGCCTGCTCGGCGCCAGCTACCAATCCGGCTGGGACCGCACTCGCGCAGTCCTGCGCGATCTGCCCGTGACTGATCGCGCCGCCGTTCTGGGCGACACGGCCGCGACCGTGTACCGCCCGCCGTTGTTTCGCGAGGAGGAGGTCGGATGAGCATGGAGGCAGGCCGCGTCGGTTTCATCGGTCTGGGCAATATCGGGCTGCCGATGGCGCTCACGCTGCTGCGATCCGGTCGTGAGGTGTGGGTGCACGACGTACGGCCCGATGCCGTCCAATCCTGCGTCGAGGCCGGCGCGCGGGCGGCGACACCGCGCGAGATGGCCGCGGGCTGCGACCTCGTGGGGATCGCCGTGCTGTCCGACGCTCAGGTCACCGACGTGGTGACCGGACTACTGACGGGCGTCGACTCGACCGGGCCGGTCGTCGTCGTGCACAGCACGATCCTGCCTGCCACGGTGACCGAGCTGGACGCGCGCACAGCCGAGGTCGGCGTCGGCCTGGTGGACGCGCCGGTCAGCGGCGGTGACATGGGTGCGCGCGCCGGCACGCTCACGGTGATGGCGGGTGGCCGGCCGGAGCACCTCGAACGTTGCCGCCCGTACTTCACGGCCATCGGCGAGCGGGTCGAAGCGGTCGGCGGGGTCGGCTCGGGCGCGGCCGCGAAGCTCGCGCTGCAGCTGATGACCTACTGCAACCAGCTCGCGGCGTTGGAGTCCGTACGGCTCGCGGACGCGTACGGCATCGAGGAGAGCGCGTTCGTGGATCTGGCCACCGAGACCACGGGGGACTCGTGGATCATCCGCAACTGGGGCTTCTTCGACCGCCTCATGCGCGATCACCGGCTGGCCGGCACTGACGAGATGTACCAGACCTACGGCAAGGACCTCTACGACGTCGTAGTCGCGGCGCGCGAGGCCGGGGTGAGCCTGCCGGTGGCCGGTGTTTCCGCGCAGGAAGTCGCACCGTCGTTCCGCGCCCGCTACGAGGCGCTCACGAGCCCTGACCGGTGAGCCGGTCGTAGACACGGAACAACGCCTGGTTGCCGTTGCCGCCCTCACCGTGTGCAACGGCCTCCAGGTAGAGCGCCATGACCTGAAGACTGCCAGGCAGCGGAACGCTGGCCTGTGCCGCCAGCTGCGTCGCGAGCCGGATGTCCTTGAGCTGTAGCTCGATCCGGAAACCCGCGCTCGCGTCGCCTTCGGTCATCCGCGGCCCGAGGTTCTGGAGCATCCACGAGTCGGCCGCACCGCCGCCGAGCACCTCACGCAGCAGGGAGAGGTCGGCACCCTGCGACCGCGCGAGCGCGAACGCCTCGCACAGCGCCTGGATGTTCATGGCACAGACGATCTGGTTGCAGCTCTTGAAGACCTGTCCCATGCCGGCGGCACCGACGTGGATGACGGTCTGGCCGAGACAGCGCAGCAGCGACTCCACCCGCTGGTAACCCTCCGGGGACCCACCGACCATGATCGACAGCGTGCCCGCCTCGGCACCTTGCGGCCCGCCACTCACCGGCGCGTCCAGGTAGCCGAGCTTGCGGGCGGCGAGCTCGTCGGCGAGCCGGCGGCTGACACCCGCGTCGATCGTGCTCAGGTCGACGACGACGGTGCCCGGCAAGCAGCCCGCGACCACGCCACGGTCACCAAGCAACGCCTCCTCCACCTGCGGGGAGTCCGGCAGGGACACGAAGACGGCATCGGCACCCTGCGCCGCGTCGGCCGCCGACGTCACCGGCTCGGCTCCCGCGTCGGCTAGTACTGCAACGGCACTTGCTTGACAGGTAGTTGATCATGGTCGGGTGGTTACCGATCTGGTGATAGATGAGCTGGATACCTTGCATGAGCGGGTCGCGGGCCGGTTCGGGCGGGCGGAGCCGCGGGCTCGG
>WHTA01000106.1 GCA_009379825.1 Streptosporangiales bacterium | reverse complement strand
GTGCTGATGCCGGAGTAGGCATGCGGATCCCACCGCCGGTGCTCGACGGCATCAAGGAAGGTCGGGTCACCCTGGCGTTCCGGCGCTGGGACCGGCCGCGGGCGAAGGCCGGTGCCCGTCACCGGACGCCGATCGGCCTAGTCGCGATCGACGCGGTCGACGAGGTCACGCTCGACCAGGTCACCGAGGCGGACGCGGCGGCCGCCGGCAGCAACTACGACGACCTGCGGTCGTACCTGGCCAGCCGCGCCGGCTCCATCTACCGCATCCGGCTGAGCTACGGCGGCGCCGACCCCCGCGAGCAGCTGCGCGCGGACGACGATCTCGACGACGACCAGGTCGGGCAGATCCGAGACCGGCTCGCCAGGCTGGATCGGGCCAGCCGGCACGGCCCGTGGACCGCGGACGTGCTCGCCCTGATCGCCGCACACCCGGCCCGCCGGGCACCCGACCTCGCCGCCATGTGCGGACGCGATGTCCCGCGTCAGCGACACCCAACCGTTCAAGACCGACGTGCGCAAGCTCAAGGAACTCGGCCTCACCGAGAGCCTCGAGGTCGGCTACCGCATCTCACCGCGCGGCCACGCATACCTCGCCAAGACAGCGGCCACCGATCACTGAACCGACGCGCCAACAACCGAACGAGCTCGACCACAGCGAGCACCTCGACATCGGCTACCGAATATCTACGCGCGCACCTTGCCGGACCGTGGTCGCCGGCCACTGAGGCGACAGCCCAGCAGACGGACTAGCTCAGCCGCACCGAGAGCCTCGCACATCTCACATCGCGGGCGGTGCCTTGCCGGACCGTGGTCGCCGGCCACTGAGGCGACAGCCCAGCAGACGGACTAGCTCAGCCGCACCGAGAGCCTCGCACATCTCACATCGCGGGCGGTGCCTCGCCGGACCGTGGTCGCCGGCCACTGAGGCGACAGCCCAGCAGACGGACTAGCTCAGCCGCACCGAGAGCCTCGAACATCGCACCTTGCGGGCGGTGCGTACCTCGCCGGACGGTGGTCGCCGGTTACTGAGGGGACAGTGTCAGGAGCGGGGCTAGCTCTGCCCAGAGGGCTCGGTACGCTGCCGCGGCTGTGCTGGTTGGGGCGAACGCGGTCAGCGGGGCTCGCTGTACCGGCATTTGCTCGACGATCGGCAGGACGGGACGGCGGCGCTGGCTACGTCGGCGCGTTCGGCCGTCAGTTGCGCGACGAGGTCACGGTGCAGCGGGCGCCGGTTGTCGACCATGGAGAAGAACGCTCGCAACTGTGGCCGGTGCCGCTTGTCCAGGCCCGCGGCGAGGTCGGTCAGCTGCTCGAACGCGCGGATCGGCAGCACTGCCGGGATGAGCGGTACGAGCACCAGGTCCGCCGCGTGTAGCAGGTTCTCCGACACCAGTGAAACGCTCGGCGGGGTGTCCAGGATCAGCAGGTCGTACTCGCCGGCGACCGGGGTCAGCACCTTCCGCAACGTGCGGGCGGGGCGTTTGGTGTCCGCTTTGGTGTCCGCGAGGTCGATGTCCATGTGCCGGTACGTCGCGTCGGCCGGCATCAGGTCGAGGCCGTCGTAGTCGGTGCCCTTCATCGCGTCGTCCAGCGGCGTACGGCGGTCCACCACGGCGGTGCTACCGCCCGGCATCCGCGGCTCCACCCGGAACAAGTACGGGGCGGCCGCCTGCGGGTCGAGATCCCACAACAGCGTTCGGTTGCCCGCCAGCGCGCTCAGATGGGCCAGGTTGACCGCCGCCGTGGTCTTGCCTACGCCGCCCTTGCCGCTGTAGACGGCGGCGACCTTCACGACGCGCCGCCGGTGAGGTCGAGTACGTGCTGGGTCGACCTGTCGTCCAGGTACTGCGCCACCTGCCCGACCAGGTGCTCCTGCGCGAGCCGGAGCTTCGCGTCGGAGGTCGCGATCAGCTCACCCATCGCCAGCAGGCACGCCGCCGTCGCCGTGCCCGCGGCCAACATCTCCTCGGCGTACGTACGCAGCGACTGGCGCTGCACGTGCCCGTCCTGGAACGCGCCGAGGATGTCCTGCATCCGCCGCAGGTCGCGCACCGCCCGGCGTACGGGCTTGCGCTCGCACACCGGCGTGAACACCTCGAGCAGGTAGCGCAGCTCTTTGCACCGTTTCCGCAGGTCGTGGACGTCGGCGGCGGGTGAGTCCACGGTGATCTTGCCGGCCCGCCTGACCACCCGGCGGTGCGCCTTCGCGATGCGCTCGCTGGCGAGCTGGCCGGCCGTGACCGCCACCGCGCCACCCGCCTCGCCGTCGGCGATCGGGGTCAGCGCGTCCCGCCACTGCTGCAGCAGGTTCGACAGCCGCGCCGACCGCAGCCCCCGGACGAGCCCGCGCCGACGCTGCGTCCGCACCTTCTCCAGGTGTTCGCGGAACGGCTCCAGCTCGGCGGGGTCCGCGACGGTCAGCGACGCGGTGAGCTGGTCGTAGCCGAGCAGGTAGACGTCGAGGTCGCGGTTCGGTGTGGTGACGTCGCCGAGCCACTTGAACTTCGGCGCGAACCGGCCGGCCAGCCGTGCCGGCAGTACGTCGCCGGCCAGCCGCACCAACGAGCGCGTACGGCGGACGCCGACCCGCAAATCGTGCAGGAACTCCGTGTCGATGTCGTCGACCGCACCGTCCACGTTCGCCTCGACGGCGTCCAGGAAGTTCAGCAACGCGGCGGCCACCGCGACGTCCGCCGGCTGGGTGGCGTCGACCGGCCGGGGCGGGCGTGTCCTTCCGTCGAGCACAGCCCCCTGCTGGAAGACCAGCTCGGGCTCCCGGTCGGGGCTACGGGCCATGCCCGCCCCGGTGAGCAGCTCGACGACGCGTTCGGCATCCGCGCCGTACCCACGCACCGGCTGTACGTACACCCACGGATCGAGCACGGTACGCGCCGGCTCGACCAGCGTGGGCTCCTCCCACCACAGCCGTACGACGGTCTTCGTCTCGTCGTCGAGCACCCGCGCCTCGCGGGTCCGCACCCGCGCCGCGCACGCGGGCAGCAGCGCCCGGATGCTGGCGGCCCTCCCCACAGGAGCGCGCAGCGGCTCGGGGAGCACGGTCGGGTACGCCGGCCAGTCGAGCGGTTCCACCTGGCAGCTCGACGAGGTGTCGGCCGAGGTGAAGCGCAGCACGTCGCGCGCGCTCGCCCGGCCGCTACGGTCGTGGACGAGCGCCATGCCCTTGCGGTGGAGTCGGAGGTCAGGGGTGTCGACGTACGCGCGGCCCACCGTACGCGGGCGTTCCCAGACGACCTCGTAGTCGTCACCGAGGACGGCAAGAGTGGACTCCGCCGACCCGGGAGACTCGCTACGGTCACCTACTGGCCAAACGAGGAAGATGGGTGGCTGGTCCTGCACGGCGTCCCCTGTTCGTCGTCGGCACGGCCAGTATCCGGGGACGCCCGCGCCTTTGTATACCCGCTCAGCCGGCGCCGGCCGCCAGCGTCACGGGGTAGACGCCCGCTGCACCGGCGGCACGCAACAGCGCGGCGGCGACGGTCAGCGTCCAGCCGGTACCGACCCGGTCGTCGACGAGCAGCACCGGCCGGTCGGCGAGCACCCCCGCCAGCGACTCGGGCACGGCGAACGCGTCGTGCACCGCCCGCACCCGGCGCGCACTGTTGAAGCCGCCGAGCGGCCGCTGGTGCGTACGGTGCAGCGCACCGAGCAGCGGCAACCCGAGGCCGGACGCGACGCCGGACGCGACCGACTCGACCAGGTGGGGACGGCCCAGCGACGGCATGGCTACGACGGCGTCCGGTCGAGCACCCGTGCTGCCGCCCCAGGCCTGCTGGAAGCCGCTGCCGCGCAGCACCTCGAGGAGCGCGTCGAGCATGCCGGGGCTGACGGCGCCGTCGGTATCGGGCCGGAACAGCTCCCGCACCTGCTGGCCCCAGCCGAGGTCGGTCACCGAGGCGAGCGCCCTGCCCTCGCCCGCACGGAGCTGCTCGGGGATCTTGCCGCGTACCTCACCACCGGCCAGCTGCAGCCCGGCCAGCCCGGACGGCCACTGCTTACGCGGCTGGATCGCCTGCCAGGTCTGGTGCAGCTTGGTCTGCGCGTCCCGTGCCGCCGCTACCGGCACCTCCGTCGGCCAGTACCTGCCGGTGCAGTTGTCGCACCGCCCGCACGGCGCCGAGCCAGGGTCGTTCAGCTCGTCGCGCAGGAACGCCATCCGGCACTTCTCGGTGCGGATGTACGCGCGCATCCGCCGCTGCTCCGCCTTCCTGGCCGCCAGCACGGCGTCGTAGCGCTCGTGGTCGTACGCCCACGGCGCACCGGTGACCGTCCACCCACCGCTCACCCGCACCACGGCGTCCTCGACGGCGAGGATCTTCAGCGTCGTCTCCAGCCGGCCGCGGGACAGGTCGACGCTCGCCTCGAGCGCGGCGGTGGACATCGGCCCGCCCGCGGCGGTGAGCGCGTCGAGGATCCGCTGGCACACCTGTTCGTCCGGCAGGCTCGCGGTGGCGAAGTACGACCAGATTTCCTCGTCGTCCGCGCCGGGCAGCAGCACCACCTCGGCCCGCTCGGTGGCCCGGCCGGCCCGCCCGACCTGCTGGTAATACGCGATGGGCGAGTCGGGCGCACCCAGGTGGACGACGAAGCCGAGGTCCGGCTTGTCGTAGCCCATGCCGAGCGCCGAGGTGGCCACCAGGGCCTTCACCTCGTTCTTCAGCAGCCGCTCCTCGCGCGCGATGCGCTCGTCGGCGTCGAGCTGCCCGTGGTAGCACTCCACGTCGTAGCCCGCCGCCGTCAGGTGCTCCGCGGTGTCCTTGGCCGCGGCCACGGTGAGCGTGTAGACGATGCCGGAGCCTGGCAGGTCACGCAGGTACGTCGCGAGCCAGCCGAGCCGGCGCGCCACCGAGTCGACATCGACCACGGCGAGGCGCAGCGACTGCCGGTCGAGGTCACCGCGGAGTACCGCCGGCGCCTCGCCCACGGCGGTGGTCAGCTGCGCGGTGACGTCGGCCGTCACCTGGTCGTTCGCGGTGGCCGTGGTGGCCAGCACGGGGATGCCGCGCGGCTCCAGGTCGCCGAGCAGGGTGGCGATCCGCCGGTAGTCGGGCCGGAAGTCGTGCCCCCAGGTGGAGATGCAGTGCGCCTCGTCGACGACGAGCAGCCCGGCGTGCTCGGCGAGCCACGGCCACACGGTCTCGCGGAACGCCGGGTTGGTGAGCCGCTCCGGCGAGACCAGGAGCACGTCGACCCGCCCGTCGAGCACGTCCGCCCGGATGGCGTCCCAGTCGTCGACGTTCGCCGAGTTGATGCTCGCCGCGTGGATGCCGGCCCGGCCGGCCGCGTCGACCTGGTTGCGCATCAACGCCAGCAGCGGCGAGACGATCACCGTCGGGCCGCCTCCGTCCGCGCGCAGCAACGCGGTCGCGACGAAGTACACCGCCGACTTCCCCCACCCGGTGCGCTGCACGACCAGCGCACGCCGGCGCTCGCGAACCAGCAGGTCGATCGCGGTCCACTGGTCCTCGCGCAGGCTGGCGTCTGGCCCGGCGAGCTGCGTGAGCACCGCCTCGGCACGGGCGCGCATCGCCGGGTCTGGCTGCTCGGTCTGGGTCATCGGCCACTCCCTCGGGGTCGACAGCCACGGTACGGGTCGACGCGGACAGGGCGCCGTCACTGTCCACAGCTGCTCTTTACAGGTCGATCTCCAACGTTGTAAAAACGGCTTGCACACCGATCCAGGAGGCATCCCACGTGCTCACCGCGCACGCCACCCTCGACCCGGCGTTCGTCATCGGCGACCTCGACCGCCGCCTGTTCGGCTCGTTCGTCGAGCACATGGGCAGGTGCGTGTACACCGGCATCTACGAGCCCGGCCATCCACAGGCCACCGCCGAGGGCTTCCGCCGGGACGTGCTCGAGCTGGCACGGGAGCTCGGCGTCACGGTCGTGCGCTACCCGGGCGGGAACTTCGTCTCCGGCTACCGCTGGGAGGACGGCGTCGGCCCGCCGGCGGACCGTCCCACCAGGATCGACCTCGCCTGGCGGTCGATCGAGAGCAACGCGTTCGGGCTGGGCGAGTTCATGGAGTGGACGCGGACGGCCGGCGTCGAGCCGATGCTCGCCGTCAACCTCGGCACCCGCGGCATCCAGGAGGCCGCCGACCTGGTCGAGTACGCCAACCACCCCGGCGGCACCCAGCTGTCCGACCTACGCAGGCAGCACGGCGCCGACAAGCCGTACGGCATCGGCACGTGGTGCCTGGGGAACGAGATGGACGGCCCGTGGCAGATCGGCCACCAGACTGCCACCGAGTACGGCCGGCTGGCCGCGGAGACGGCGAAGGCCATGCGGCTGGTCGACCCGGGCATCGAGCTGGTCGCTTGTGGCAGCTCGAACCGCGGCATGCCCACGTTCGGCGAGTGGGAACGCGTGGTCCTCGAGCACACCTACGAGTACGTCGACTACATCTCGCTGCACAACTACTACGAGGAGCGCGACGGCGACCTGGCCAGCTTCCTCGCCAGCGCGGTCGACATGGACGCATTCATCAACGAGGTAGTCGCCACCTGCGACCACGTCCGCGCGCTCAAGCGCAGCACGAGGCAGCTGAAGCTGTCGTTCGACGAGTGGAACGTCTGGTACCAGCAGCGATTCGCCGGCGCGCAGAACCTGGCGTGGGAGCAACACCGGCAGCTGATCCAGGACGAGTACTCCGTCGCCGACGCCGTAGTGGTCGGCTCGTTCCTCGTCACGTTGATGCGGCACGCCGACCGGGTGGGCATCGCCTGCCAGGCGCAGCTGGCCAACATCATCGCGCCGATCCGCACCGAGCCCGGCGGCCCGGCCTGGCGCCAGACCATCTTCTGGCCGTTCGCGCATGCCGCCCGGCTGGCCCGCGGCCGGGTGCTGCGCGTCGAGCCGGTCACCGCGACGTACGACACCGCGGCATACGGCCCGGTCGACGCCGTGCTGCTCACCGCGACCTACGACGAGGAGACCGGCGACGTCGCGGTCTTCGCGGTCAACCGCGCCACCACCGACCCCGTACACCTGTCGATCGACGTCCGCCCACTGCCCGGGCTGACCGTCACCGAGCACGCCGTGCTGACCGACGACGACGTCCGCGCGAGCAACAACGTGCACGCGCCCGACCGGGTACGGCCACGACCGGGGGAGAACGCAACCGTCGACGACCGGCAGCTGACCGTCACGCTGCCACCGGTCTCCTGGACCGCGCTCCACCTCACCGCAACCCGACCGTAATACTCCGCATCCACGAGGAGGACCCAATGACGGGTCACACCGAACGCTACGAACCACTGAGCAGGCGTAGGTTCTTCACTCTCACCGGCGGCCTCGGCGCCACCATGGCACTCGCCGCGGCCTGCGGCGGCAACGACGCGCAGACCGGCTCGGGCGGCGGCGGTGCCACGTACAAGGGCGGTGCCGTCACGCTGCAGTTCTGGAACGGCTTCACCGGCGCCGACGGGCCGTTCGCCAAGAAGCTGGTGCAGCAGTTCAGCAAGGACAACCCGAAGATCACCGTGAAGATGAACGTCTACAAGTGGGAGGAGTTCTACCAGAAGCTGCCCGCGGCAGTCACCAGCGGCAACGGCCCGGACATCGTCGCACTGCACCTCGACACCATCGCCACTCAGGCCGCGCAACAGGTGATCGTCCCGATCGACGACGTGGCGAAGGCACTCAAGTTGGGCGAGGCCGACTTCTCACCCGAGGTCTGGAAGGGCGGCCTCTACAAGGGCGACAGGTACGGCATCCCGCTCGACATCCACCCGCTCGGCATGTACGTCAACCTCGGCGTGCTGGAGAAGGCCGGCCTGGGCGAGGCCGACATCCCCACCACTGGCGACGAGTACCTGGACGTGCTCGACGAGCTCAAGGGCAAGGGCATCAAGGGTCACTGGATGTCCCCGTACCAGTTCACCGGCGGGTTCGTCTTCGAGTCGCTGCTGTGGCAGTTCGGCGGCGAGCTGTTCGACGAGAAGGTGACGAAGGCGACGTGGGACTCATCTGCCGGCGTCGATGCCCTCACCTGGTGCGTGGACCTGGTGAAGAAGGGCTACAGCCCGAAGAACGTCGGGCAGGACGCCGACTACATCGCGTTCAAGAACAACAAGAACGCGTTCTGCTGGAACGGCATCTGGCAGATCGCCGACTGCAACGCCACCGAGGGGTTGACCTGGACGCCTGCGCCGGTACCGACCATCGGCGACCAAGGTGGCGTATGGGGGAACAGCCACCAGTTCGCCATCCCGCGCCAGACCGATCCCGACACCGACAAGCAAGATGCGGCACGCTTCTTCATCAACTACATGAGCAAGCACTCGCTTGAGTGGGCGAAGAGCGGCAAGGTGCCAGCGGCCAAGTCCGTGAGGGAGAGCAAGGGTTTCGAGGCACGCAAGTACGAGGCGCCGTTCGCGGAGGAGCTGCCAGACGTACGGTTCCCGCCGCCGGTCGCCGGCATCAGCGACGCGTTGCTCGAGCTGTACGCCGGAGTGGAGGCAGCCGTGCTGTTGAAGAAGGACCCCGCGACTGCCCTACGTGACTCGGCCGGGAAGGCGAGCAAGGTGATCGAGGACAACGCGAAGAAGTACGGTTCCTGACCGTCCGTAGGAGGCACGCGGTGCGAACGCAAACGCGCAGCAGAGCGCCCCGGACGAACCGTGCACTCGCCCCGTACCTGTTCCTGCTGCCGTACCTGTTGTTGTTCGGCGGCTTCATCGTGCTGCCCGCCGTCTACGGGTTCTGGGTGAGCCTGCACGACTACAACTACCTGCTGCCGATGAAACCGTGGGTCGGCCTGGAGAACTACGCCTCGCTGTTCACCCCCGGGTCCCGCGACGCGGGCAACTTCTGGAAGAGCATGGGGGCTACGGGCATCTTCGTCGTGCTCTCGGTGCCGTTCCTGCTCGCCTGCCCACTGGCCGTTGCACTGCTGCTGAACCGGCGCTTCCCCGGCCGGACGTTCTTCCGTGCAGTGTTCTTCGCGCCGTACGTGCTCGGCGTCGCCGTGGTCGGCCTGCTCTTCCGGTACGTACTCGACCCGAACGTCGGGGTGGTCAACTACTACCTCGACAAGCTCGGCCTTCCCGGCGACACCCCGTGGGTGAACGGGCTGCCGTGGGTGTGGGTGTCGTTGGTCGGCGTGACCGTCTGGTGGACGCTCGGCTTCAACGCCATCATCTACCTGGCCGGGTTGCAGGACATCCCGCGCGAGCTCTACGAGTCCGCCCGGGTGGACGGCGCAAGCAAGTGGCAGGAGTTCAGATACGTGACCCTGCCGGGGCTCAAGCCGATCGCCCTGTTCGTGCTGACCGTGACGATCCTGGCGTCCGCGAACGTGTTCGGCCAACCCGTGATGATCACCAACGGCGGCCCGGACGACGCCACCAAGTCGGCCATCATGTACATCGCGGAGACCGGCCTGGCCAGCAACCGACAGGGCGTGGCCGCCGCGATGGGCTACCTGCTGGCGTTGGCGCTTGCGATCGTGTCGATCGTCAACTTCCGGCTGTTCCGGCGGAGCGGGGTGGACCGATGAAGGACACCAAGCCGACACGCGACCGCGCGCGACTGGCGTCCGGGCTACGTAGGTCTCTGTTCTACCTCGTACTGATGGTGCTGACGCTCGTCTTCGTACTCCCGTTGCTGTGGATGGTGCTGACGTCGGTCAAGACGAACGGCGACGCCACGAGCCTGCCGATCAGCTGGTTGCCCGACCCGTTCTCCACCCATGCGTACGAACCGCTGTTCAGCACGACGTCGACCACACCCGTGCTGCGCTGGTTCGTGAACAGCATGGTCGCTGCGACTGTACAGGCGGCGCTCGTCCTTGCGACCGCGTCGACCGCCGCGTACGCCTTGGCGCGGCTGGAGTTCCCCGGCAAGCGACTGCTGTTCGTGCTGATCGTGAGCACTCTGTTCATCCCCGCGTTCGTGTTCGTGATCCCGAACTTCATCGTGGTCGGCGCGCTCGGCTGGCTCGACTCGCTGTGGGCGGTGGTCGTCCCCGGTGCGGCGGGTGCGTTCGGCGTGTTCTTCCTGCGGCAGTTCTTCCTCTCGCTGCCGCGCGAGCTGGAGGAGGCAGCGCTGCTCGACGGCGCGAGCCACTGGCAGGTGTTCACCACGGTAGTGCTGCCGCTGTCGAAGCCGGCACTCGCCACCCTGGGCGTCCTGTCGTTCCTCACCAACTGGAACGACTTCCTGTGGCCGGTGTACGTGTTGTTCAGTCCGGAGGCGCTGACGCTGCCGGCCGGGCTGCGAGCACTGCAGGGCGCGGCGTCGACCAACTACCCGATCGCGATGGCCGGCGCGGTGGTGGCCAGCGTTCCGGTGATCGTGCTGTTCGTGATCGCGCAGCGGTACGTCATCGAGAGCGTGGCGCGCAGCGGCCTGAAGGGCTGACGCGGCCTGTGGACAACTCCCGGCACGCTGGCACGGACTCCTCTACCTTGACGGGCGATCGTCGTAAGGGGAGGTGGGCGATGGGCAAGTCCGTCACCATCCGGCCAGCCGTCGTGCGTTCGTGGGGCGCGGCGGCGCGGACCACCGGGGACGACGTACGTACCGCGAAGCCGAAGGTCGACTCGGCGGAGGACAACGCGCAGCTCGCCCGGATCACCGAGCTGGCCAGCCACCGGGCGCTGAGCCGCTACGTCGAGCAGGTGTCCGGCGGCATCGGCCAGGTCGCCGGTGACATCCGCGGCACCGGGGAGAAGCTGGCGCAGACGGCGAACGTCGTCACGGGTACGGACGACGACGGCGCGAACCTGTTCCGGCGGTGGGGCGGCCCGTGTCGGTGACCTTCGCCGGCCTGCGGCGGCTCGACCCGCGGTCGCTGAACGACGCCGCCGCCGACCTGAGCAAGGCCGCGTCGAAGCTCAAGCGGGAGTACGGGCAGTACCGGCGTCAGGTGCTCGAACCCCTCGACCGCAAGGAGGACTGGCGCGGCGGCGGCCAGCCCGACGCTTCGGTGGTCGCGACGGTCAACGGGCTGGCGATCGACACCACGCGGATGCGGCTGGCAGCCGGCAACGTCGCGCTCGCCGCGCTCGCCGCCGGCCTGACGGTCGCCCAGCAGCAGATGGCCGCCCGCAACCGCGCGGTGGAGGCCGACGGCTACGAGGTGGACAGCAACGGCGTCATCAGCAACCTGCCGGCGGGCAACCCCACGTTCACCGGCGCCGGCACGCCGATCGCCAAGATCCAGGAGCACGAGCGGCGGCGCAAGGAGATCCTGGCGTTCGCCACCAAGGTGGACGACAAGTGTGCGGCGGCCCTGTCACGTAGCGACGAAGCACCGGTCTCCGGTCAGTACGCCAGCCCCGGCCTGCTCGCCCGCGCCCGACAGGACCACGCGAATGCCGCGAACGACTTGGCGAACGCGGTCGGCGTACTCTTCGACGTCGCCGAGACCGCCAGGCACCTAGCGGCGACCGCGAACCAGGAGAGCATCGGCGTCACCCTCCTCGAAGCTCTCGCCGGCATGGACCAACGCCAACGCGACGAGCTCTGCCTCGCCATCGCCGCCGTCACCGCCGGCGCGGGCATCGTCATCCTCGGCGCCGGCCTCGCCGGCAGCGGCGCCGGCGTAACCGGCGCCAGCGGCGGCACCCTGGCGATCGCCGGCGTCCCCTTAACGGTCATAGGCACCGGCGCAATCCGTTACGGCACCGGCGTAATCGTCACCGGCACCCTGGCCGGCGGCAAGACGGTGCACGACCTCTACTCCGAGGCGCGGAGCAAGTCCTCGTCGGCCAATGTCCGCAAGCATCGCTATCCGCAACGTCCCCCCGCCGTGCAGCCACGGGTCTCGGATACCAAGCTCCGGAATATCCTGGACAACCTCTACAAGGGCAGTAAGGGGAACAACGCGGACCGAGCAGGAGACGGAACGACCGCGGACGCGATCCGGGCGGAGCGAATTTCTGGCTGCGCAACCAAGAACACGTGGCACCGGAAAAAGGCGGGCTACGAGATGCAGGCACTACAGCGGTGGCTCAACGAACGCCCAAACGCCAGTGCGCACGATAGGGCGGTAGCGGAAGCGGAGTTGGAGAACCTAGTCGCGGCATTGAACGGACACTGATGGCGGCAGCAAATCGACACCCGACAACCATCTCCGAGATCGGAGATGACTTGCTACACCTCGTGCCCGGCTTGATGGAAGCTCGCGCCAGGCATTGTCGAGAACAGGGTCAAGTGCTACCCGAGGCGCTCTTCGGTGAACTGCTGAGGTGGTTGATCGACGACTACGAGAACGACACCACCGGTGGCGAAGGGCGCCGTCCAGGGTGGCGGGAAGCCGTCGCATACCTCAACGATGAGTTTGCCGACCGCGAGGGCGAGCTCACCAGATTCATAGTGGACACAATTGCGGAGATCGTCCCGACCGCGGAAGCCAGGGGCTCGACCTTCGTGTCATTCCTGTTCGGACAACTGAGACCTCCGTATCACAACTTTCTCCCCGACCCCAGGTATGCACCCCAGAGGCAGTTGGATCTCATCCACGAGATCGTTCGGTTGATACCCACCCTCTCGTCCCTCTACGAGGAACACTTCGACGAGCGAAACGCCCTCACTTACCCGTTCTTCAATGACCTCACTGTTTGGGCCGTCGAAGACTTCGAAGCCACCAGGCATGACGAGGCTGGTTCGGCGGACTGGCATCGCTTGCTCGACCTGCTCGAGAGACACTACGTCGAAGACCCGGATGACCCCGACGACGACGTCATGGGGCTGATCCATGTCGCGTTCGTGGAGAACCTCCCGTACCCGTGGGAGCGTGGCGCTGCCATTGTTGACGAGCTCGGGCCACGCCTGCTGGACGCAATGAAAACGGCGCGCGGTGCCATGGAGATCTGTCGCCGCATCGGCAAGGCCTTTCCGGACCTACGACAGACCTATCGCGGTCTCTTCGAACAAGCTAGGCCCGATGTGGATCCTTCGGCGGATTTTCTCGCCACGACGACCCGGTGGGCATGCGACGACTACCTGGACTCACTCGCCGGCCACGGCCGCAGGCCGGGGTGGCGGGAGTTGATGGACATGTTCGAACGCGAGTACGCCGCCGACGGGTTCATGGAGGAGCGCGGCCTCAGCGAGGGGGAGATAGCGGACAACATCGAGGAAGCGGTGCTCGCGGAACTGCCGCTCCCTACCGAGCCAGCGGCGGGAATCCGCGACCATCTCGGCCCATACCTCGCCGAGGGCCTGAAGCTGTTCCCGGCAATTGCACTCAGAGACAAGTGAACCCTTCGGGACCTGAGGTGAGTGCAACAGATGCTAGGGAGCAGCATGTCACCAACCGACAGTTCGGGTTGGTCCTCAGTCGAGGTACATAGTGATGACCTGTTCATCTGGTTCGCCGCTACGCGGGAGGCGCCCGAAGAGGTTCCTCGCGAAGACTTTGCCGAACGCATCGGTATCGACTGGGACGCATGCGATGCGCTCGGCGATAAGGTCCGTCAAAATCGCGCCGAGGCCGCTGCCGATGGGACGGTCCGACTCACAATCCCCACTGCCGAGCTCAGCGTGATCCGGCGCTGCCTCATCGCGACCCTTGAAGGTCTCGGTGTCGAAGAGTTCCATACCCGCGTTGGTAGATACCTCGCAGAAGGGTACCTCGCACTTCTGCGGCTCAACGCGTTCACGAGCAGCGGCAATGACCACACCAGCGCAGAAGATGCTCGTCGGCATGCGGCAACGGTTCGGGCCATGCCGAGCCCGAGGAGACAACTCCGCGCCCGAACATCGATGCCATCTACGGGGAGGCGGCTTTCACTCGTTCGACAACCGGCCCTGGTGGCGATCGATCCCGACGATCTGTTCGTCTGGTTCGAGGCTGTACGAGAGACGACGGAATACATGTCTCCCGAAACGTTCTCCGCCCGGGTCGGGCTGGACTGGGAAGCCTGCAACATGTTGGGCGTCAGACTGCTCACGCACCGCGCGAATGCCGACCAAGGCGACACGATCCACCTGCCGATTCCTAGCACGGAACTCGACGCAATCCGGCGCTGCATCGTCGCGACCATCGAACGCATTGGCGCGGCGGAGTCGTACGACCGGGTCAGCGGGTTCATGGGAGATCTCCGAGCCGTGCTGCGACGACTCGAGGAGCGCATCGAGTGAGCGGTTTGGCGGCTCACGTGTGGTGGATGGAGGAGATCGCGTAGAGGTGGAGGTCGGCGGTGGCTAGTTCGGTGATGGCCGTCATGTGCTCTTGCGCCACTGGGTCGGCGAGCATCGCTTGGAAGGCTTCCTGGCTCTCCCACTGGGCGTAGTTCACTACTCGTTGGTCGTGCTTGCCGCCGCGGTTCTCCACGCGGTGTGGAACGCGATCGCGCACGACATCGACGACAAGCTCGTCGCGTTCACGCTGCTCGGTGCCGGTGGCGCGGTCTGCGCGGTCCCGC
>WHTA01000105.1 GCA_009379825.1 Streptosporangiales bacterium | reverse complement strand
CGGCGAGCTGAACTGGCTCGGCAAGACGCTGAACGTGGCCTTCGCCATGACCGTCGGCTACGGCTACCGCACCTGGCTGGCGGCCCTCTGGCTGGTCGTCATGCTCGCCGGCGGCTGGCTCGTCTACACGCTCACGTACCCAGCGCACCTGCGCCCGGCCAGCGACGAGCCGCCGCAGTTCGAGCCGCTCGCCTACGCGTTCGACGTGCTCATCCCCGTCGTCGACCTGGGCCAGCAGCAGGCGTGGCTGGCCGAAGGACCGGCGCTCGTGTGCTCGTGGCTGCTCATCCTCGGCGGCTGGGTGCTCACCACCGCCGTCGTCGCGGGCCTCACCAACGCGCTGCGGCGCGAGTAGTACCCCGGCGCCGATTACACTGCCCCGCACAGGCCAAGCGCAGGTTCTGGAGGCTGACGGGTGGAGGACTACTTCGCGCTGCTCGAGCTGTCGCGGGACGCGACGACCGAGCAGATCGACGCGAAGATCAAGCAACAGGTCCGCACCTGGCAGCGCCGCACGACCAACCCCGACCTCGCCAGACGCCAGGAGGCAGAGCGGCGCGTACGGCTGCTCGCCGAGGCGCGTGAGGTGCTCCTCGACCCCGACCGCCGTGCCGAGTACCTGATCCGGCTGGACGAGTCCAGCCGGCCGGCCACCACCCCGGCGGAACCGATCGCCGCACCGTCGTCCGGCCAGGACGTGGAGAGCTGGCTGGCGCAGGCCCGTGCGTACCTCGCCAAGTCGGACCACGCGGGCGCGCTGTACGCCGCCAGGGAGGCACGCCGGGCGGACATCAAGTGCGCGGAGGCGTGGGCCCTGATGGCTCGGGCAAACCTCGCCATGGGCGGCCTGGCCGACGCGCTCACCGAGGCCCGCAGGGCCAGCGACCTGGAGCCGGGCAACCCCGGCTACTACTTCGTCCAGGGCCGGGTGCACGAGCAGCGCGGCCAGCTCGCGGAAGCCAACCGCGCCTACGAGATCGCCGCCCGCCTCAACCCGGGCGCCGAGGCCCCGCGGCTCGCCGCCGCCAACATCGCCGCGCTCGGCGACAGCCCCGAGGAGGCGCTGCCGGCCCTCGAGGACCTCTTCGAGAACAGCGCCGACAAGCCGAAGGTCGGGCAGGTGCTGGCGAACTGCCTGGTCCAGGTGGCGGAGAAGGTGCCCGCGCAGCGCACCGGCGACGGCTACCTGATCACGTCGGCCGAGGAGGTCGACGCCATGGAGCGGCTGCTGTTCCGCGCCCGCCAGGTCACCGCGGACCGGGAGCTCGTGCAGCGGATCGAGACCATCGCCGGGCACGTCAAGTGGGCGAAGGAACGCCACGTGCGGAAGCTCGACACGGCCGGCGGCTGCGCCGGTGTCGTCGCGGCCGGGGCGGCGTTGGTCGGGGTGTTCGCGTTCTTCTGGTTCCTCGGCGACTTCGGCCCGCTGCCCGGGCTCCTCGCCCTGTTCTGCCTGGCCGCCGCGGGTGGCTACGCCTGGTGGGTGTGGACCCCAGGGCACGCGCTCAACCGGGCCTCCACCCAGCCCAAGGCGAAGAGCCCACAGGCGAAGAAGTCGCAGGCCAAGACGCCGCCACGCAAGGGCAAGCGCCGCTGACACCCGACGCCGGGCAGATAGGCTCGTACGCACACGACGTTCGCGGGAAGGATCACGGTGGCGCAGGCGCTGGGCATCGACCTCGGCACGACGTTCTCGGCCGTCGCCGTCGTCGGGGCCGACGGCGTGCCGGCCATGGTGCGCAGCCGCGAGGGCGAGAACATCACCCCCTCTGTGGTGCTGTTCGCCGGTGACCAGGTGCTCGTCGGCTCCACCGCAAGCCGCACGGCCGCCACCATGCCGGACGACTGCGTGCGGTTCGTGAAGCGGTTCATGGGCGACCCGCACTGGTCGTTCGTCGACGCGGACGGCAGGGAGTACCGGCCGGAGGAGATCTCCGCGTTCATCCTGCGCCGGCTCGCCGACGACGCCGCCATGGCGCTCGGCGGGCAGGTCGACGAAGTCGTGGTCACGGTGCCTGCGTACTTCGACGACGCCAGGCGCAAGGCGACCCTGGACGCCGCGGAGATCGCCGGGCTGAACGCGCTGCGGTTGGTGAACGAGCCGACCGCCGCAGCCGTCGCGTACGGGCTGGACGAGATCGACCACAGCACCTGCCTGGTCTACGACCTCGGCGGCGGCACCTTCGACGTGACGGTGATGCGGATCGCCGGCGGCGACTTCGACGTGCTCGCCACCGACGGCGACCGCAACCTCGGCGGCTTCGACTTCGACAACGAGCTGATGCTGCACGTGAACGGCGTCGTGCAGGACGCCGGCGGGCCCGACCTCTTCGACAGCGGCGCGCTCGAAGCCGACCTGCGGGAGAAGTGCGAGCTGGCCAAGCGGACGCTGACCAACGTGTCCCAGGCGTCGGTGTTCGTCAGCGCGCACGGCCAGAACCACCGGGTGCAGGTCACGAGGGACGAGTTCGAGCGGCTGACCAAGCCGCTGCTCGACCGCACGGAGACCATCGTCGAGTCCGTGCTCGCGGCCAGCGGCAAGCGCTGGCCGGAGATCGACCACGTGCTCCTCGTCGGCGGCTCGACCAGGATGCCGATGGTGCCCGCGCTGCTGCAGCGGCTGTCCGGCAAGCAGCCACAGTCCAGGATCAACCCCGACGAGGCGGTCGCGTTCGGCGCGGCGATCGTCGCCGACCTGACCATCGCGCAGGAACGCAACGAACCGGCGGCGACACCGGCGATCGACCAGGTGGCGATCAACGACGTCACGTCGCAGAGTCTCGGCATCATCGCCGTCGACGCGGGTAGTGACAGACCCGTGAACGTCCCCGTCATCCCGAAGAACAGCACGATCCCCTGCAAGTACGAGGACACCTTCGTCACCGTCGAGCAGAACCAGGCCGAGTGGATCTGCGAGATCACCGAAGGCGACGACCCCGAGCCCGAGTACGTCGTGAAGCTGCTCGAGCGGCCGATCCCGCTGCCGCAGAACCTGCCGAAGGGTGCGCCGATGAAGGTCACCATGTCGTACGACGTGGACGGCGTCGTGCACGTGGCCGTCACCGACGGCACCAGCGGCCGCTCGCTGGGGGAGATCGAGCTGGAGCGCCCGCTGAACCTCGGCCGCGACGACGTCACGCGGATGCGGACGGCGTTGCAGCGACTGGAGATCCAGTAAGCCATGCGCGGGGTGAGGGGGAACGCAGATGGCTGACGACGAGGTCGTGCGCCGGCTCGACGAGCTGATGGACCTGTTCACCCGCCGGCTGCTGGACGACAGGCAGAAGCGCGCCACCATCGAGGTGCTGCAGCAGGAGCTGGACCACGCCAGGCAGGGGCTCGCGGCCGAGTACCTGCTGCCGCTGGTGCACGAGATCGCGCTCGTCGTCGACCGGCTGGACCGGTACGACGGCGCGGACCCGGAGTTCGCCGCGTCGGTCGCCGCCGAGCTGGTCGAGGCGCTGGCCAGGCAAGGCGTCACGGAGATCACCGTCGACGACGAGTTCGACCCGAGCCGGCACGAGGCGGTCGAGACGACCGACCGCGCCGAGCTGCCCGCCGGCCAGGTCGTCGAGGTACGCCGCCGCGGCTTCGCGCACACCGCCGCGGTGCTGCGTCCCGCGCAGGTCGTGGTCAACCAGACCGCCTCAGAAGGCGGTCCCGCATGACCGACGAAGTCCCTGGCAGGGAGTCGATCCCACGTCGGCGTGCGGCGCCACCGCCGACGGCCGACGCCGCGTCTGCGCGTGACGTCTGGCGGCTGCCGGACGCGGCCGGCGACGACCCGGCGGCGTGGGAGGCGCGGATCCGTGGCATCCGCGCGGCGTTCGAGCCGTTCGTCCAGCAGGCGCAGCAGGTCGCGGCCGCCGAGCGCACCAGGGCGGAACAACGCAGGGCGCAGGCGTACCAGGAGGCGGATACCGCCGCCGAGCACGCACGCGGCCAGGTGGGCGGCTACGTCGGCGACGCGCTCACCACGGCCGGCGCCGTGGCCACCGACCGCGCGCAGCAGCTGGCGCCGGGGCTCGGCTGGCAGCCGTACGGCACCGACGCCTGGCGCGCCGGTGAAGGGGTCGGCGCCGGCCTGCCTTCGTACGTGAGGATCGGCACCGTGCACGGCGGCGACGTACCGATCGTGGTACCGGTCACCGACCTGCGCGGCTGGCAGGTCTGGACCGACCACCCGGTCGCCGCCCACGCGCTGGTGCAGAACGTCGTGCTGCGCATGATCGCCACCGCCAGGCCGCTGCAGGTGCGGGTGGACGCGTACGACCCGCGGCTGAGCGGCGCGCTCGGCCTGTTCGGCCGGCTGCACCAACGCGCACCCGGCGTGCTGCCCGCGCCCGCCAACGCGCCCGACCAGCTGACCGCACTGCTCACCGAGCTGGTCGCGACCTCGTCGCGGCGCGGTGCCCGGATGACGCAGCACGGCTACGACGCGTTCGCACAGCTCGCGGCGCACAGCAGCCGCACCGCCGAGCCGTACCGGGTGCTCGTACTGCTCGACTACCCCGCCGGCGTCGACGCCGCCGCGCAGCGCGAGCTGATCAGGATCGCGAAGACCGCGGACAGCCGTGGCCTTTGCCTGCTCGTGCACCACGACCCGGACGTCACCCCCGCCCGTGACGTCGACGCCGCCGAGCTGCTCAGCCTGCTACAGCCGCTGGCGATCGAGGACGGCCGGCTCGAGCTCGACCGGCTGGAGGACCTGCCCGTCACGGTCGACCCGCCGCCGGGCACCGCCGAGGCGAACGCGATCTGCGACATGGTCGGCGACCTGGTCGAGCGGGCCACGCTGCCGACCGTCGACTTCGCCGAGACGCTGCCGCCCGAGCGCGACTGGTGGCAACCGGTGGCCGAGGAGCTCAGCACGGTCATCGGCTACGCCGACGACGTCCCCGCCACGCTGCAGCTGCGCAGCAGCAACCCGCCGCTGCCGAACGTGCTCGTCGGTGGCGCCGTCGGCAGCGGCAAGTCGAACCTGTTGCACAACCTCATCCACGGCCTCGCGACCCGCTACGCGCCTGCCGACCTCGAGATGTACGTGCTCGACTTCAAGCAGGGCATCGAGTTCGCGACCCTCGGACCGACACCGGACCAGCAGCACTGGCTGCCGCACGTCCGGGTGCTCGGCGTGCACAGCGACCGCCCGTTCGGTCTCGCCGTGCTGCAGTACCTGACCGCGGAGCTGGAACGGCGCAGCGACGTGTTCAAGCGGCAGCACGTCACCGACATCGCCGACCTGCCGCCGGGCGCCGACCGGCCGCCGCGCATCCTCGTCGTGCTCGACGAGTTCCAGGTGCTCTTCGAGGAGGACAGCAGCAGCCTGGCCGAGGAGGCGATCCGGCTGCTCGAACAGCTGGTGCGCCAGGGACGTGCGTACGGCATGCACGTGGTGCTCGCGACGCAGAGCCTCGCGGGCATCCAGCGGCTGGCCATCAAGCGCGAGTCGATCTTCGGGCAGGTGCCGTACCGGGTCGTGCTGAAGACCACGCCGTCGGACTCGCAGAGCATGCTGCAGCTGATGAACTCGGCCGCCGCCGAGCTGCAGTTCCGCGGCGAGGCGATACTCAACGACAGCTACGGCGCGGCGGAGAGCAACCGGCGGATCCTCGTCTCGTACGCAGAGAAGACCGCGCTCGACGGGCTGCGCCACCGGCTGTGGGAACGCAGCGACGACCTCCGGCCACCGCGGATCTTCCAGGTCGGCGAGCCGGCGAAGCTCGCCGCGGTCGGGCCAGCGGAGACGATGGGCTACGACGCCGACGACGAGTCGTACGCGGTCTGGCTGGGCATGCCGATCAGCGTGGCCGAGGACCCGGTGACGCTCACTGTCCGCCCCGAGCCCGGCGCCGGGTTGGCCGTGCTCGGCGATGGCCCGCTCGACGCGCTCGGCGTGCTCACCGGCGTGGCGTACTCACTGGGCGCGGATCCGGTGCCTGGCACCAGGTTCGTGCTGTTCGACCTGCTGCCGGCCAGCGACCCGGTCGCCGCGGGGAAGGCCGCACTGCTCGACCTGCTGCGCAGGCTGGGCGCCGACGTCACGGTGGTCGGCAGACCCGAGCTGGACGGCCAGCTGGTGTCGTTGCGCGACCTTGTACGAACCGGCACCGCGGTCGACCAGCCGGTGCACGTACTCGGGCTCGGCATGCATCGCGCGACCCGGCTGCAGGAGCAGTCGGCGCTGCGCGAGATCGTCGCCGACGGCCCGGCCGCGGGGGTGTGCACGTACGCCTGGTGGAACCGGCTGCACGTCTGCACCGCCCAGCTCGGCATGAACCGCAGCGACCTCGGTGCGTACCTGTTCCTGCGGCACCCAAGCGACGGGGTGAAGCGGATCTGCGGCGCGCAGACGCAGTGGGCGTCGGAGCGCTTCCGCGGGCTGTTCTGGGACGGCCTGCAGGAGAGCCCCACGGTGGTCGTGCCGTTCGGTCCGCTGGGCCCCGAGGACGTCGACCGGCTGGCGGAGGTGCCGCGATGAACACCTCGACCTGGCCGGAGTACGTCGACGCCCTGCAGGCGCTCGCCCGTGCACCCGCGGCCGGGGACGACCGCAGGCGGACCATCGACGACCAGCTCACCACCGCCCGCAAGAGCGCAGACGACGAGCACGCGCACGTCGTCACCACGCAGGAGCGGCTGGAGGAACAGATCCGGCAGCTGCGCAGCACCATCGACCAGGCGATGCACGACGACGGGATCGCCGTCGACGGCCCGGCCGCGTCCGTCGGCGTGCCGGCGCCGGAGTCCATCGCCGAGGCGAGGGGCAGCCTCACCCGGCTGGAGCGCCAGCTCGCCGCGGACCAGCGCGCGCTCGCGTCCGCCAGGAGCTCCGCCGCGCGGGAACGGCTGCGCCAGCAGCAGCAGCGGCGACTGACCCTGGTCGTCGCCGCGGTCGGGCTGCTCATACTGGTGGTCATCGTCTTCGCGGTCGTCGCCGGATGAATGAGGACCAGCCCATGAAACGCGACGTGTACATCAGCGTGGACATCGAAGCCGACGGCCCGATCCCCGGCCCGTACTCGATGCTGTCGCTCGGCGCCGCGTTCGCCGGCACCTACGACGCGGACGGCTACCGCGCACCTGACGACCCGCGCGAGGCCACCTGGTACGCCGAGCTGCGGCCGATCAGCGAGTCCGTCGTCCCCGCCGCGCTCGCCGTCACCGGGCTGGACAGGGACCAGCTCGTCAGGGCCGGTGAACCGCCGGCGCGCGCCATGGCCGAGTTCGCGCACTGGGTGGAGGCGACCGGCCGCCGCTACGGCGGCGCCCCGGTGTTCGCGGCGTACCCGGTCGGCTTCGACTGGATGTTCGCGTACTGGTACCTGATGTCGTACGCCGGCCACTCCCCGTTCGGCCACAGCCGCGCCGTCGACATCAAGACGCTCTACGCCGCCCGCGCCGGCCGCCCCATCTCGCACGCGACCAAGCGGCACATGCCCCGCCACTTGCACGCCGAGACCGAGCACACCCACAACGCCCTGGACGACGCGGTCGAACAGGGCGAGCTGCTGGCCAACATCATGCGCTGGCGCTGAGCCGGCGCCCCGACCCCCACGCACTACCAGCGGCATCCGATGCGTTGACGGCATCTCGGCACGGCGCTACTCTCATCGTTACCGTTACCGTTAACGATCACGGTAACGATCATTTCGCCTCGCGCAGGTTCGGTTCGATTGGTAGGAACGCGATGCAGCAGTCCTTGTCCGTGGTGTTGGAACGCAACGCGCTCCTGTCGGGCGAGTTCACCACCGAGCCGTACGAGGCCGCCTGGGCGCGCGAGGCCCGGTGGTTCATCCACGCACTCGAGGTCCACGACCCGGCCGCCCGCCTGGAAGCCGTCACCCAGATCTCGCCCGACGGGCTGCACTGGTGCGACCTGGGCGACGACCCCAAGCACCTGGACGACGCAGGGCTCACCAGCTGGTCGGTACACGAGTTCGGCGGCTGGCTGCGGCTGAAGGGGACGGTCACCAACCCGTCCGGGGCGACACGGCGGGCATGAAGGCGAGGATCCACCTCGCCCTGAAGTCTTGACGTCCTAGCGTCTGCTCGCGCGGGCGAGCGGCGTGCCCACACCTACGGGGGTTGCCAATGGAGGTAGACCCATGGAACCACGATTCGGTCGACGCACCTTCCTGCTGGTCTCCGGCGCCGGACTCGCGAGCGCGTACCTGACGTCGTGCACGGTCGGCGGCAGCGAGGACACCGGCGGGCAGGAGCTCCGCGCCGCGTTCCTGCAGCCCATCACCACGCTGGACCCGTACCGCATGGGCAGCACGGTCGACGAGCCGTCGCTGATGGCCCGCGGGCTCATCTTCGACACGCTCGTGCACCGCGACGACAACGGCAAGCTGGTCCCCGGCCTGGCCATGTCGTGGAAACGGGTGGACGACACGACCTGGGAGTTCGAGCTCAGGCCGGACGCGAAGTTCCACGACGGCTCACCGGTGACGGCGGCCGACGTGAAGGCCGTGCTCGACTACATGGTCAAGACGCCGACCGAGCAGACACCGCTGTGGGAACCGATCGACGAGGTAACCACCAGCGGCAAGCGCAAGTTCACCGTGAAGACCAAGCAGCCGATGGGCACGCTCCCGGTCAACCTGACGCTGCTGTTCATCGCGTCCGCCAAGGCCGTCGGCAAGACCGACTCGTTCCGCAAGCCGGTGGGCAGCGGTCCGTACCGGGTCACCGCGTTCACCCCCAGCAGCTCCGTGCGGATGAAGCGGTCGCCGGAGTTCTGGGGACGCAAGGGCAAGAGCACGTCGATCGAGCTGCCGTACATGAAGGAGCCGGCAGCGGCGATCACGTCGTTGACCAACGGTGAGATCGAGCTGCTGTGGCCGTCCCGCCGGACCAGGTGAAGGAGCTCGAAGGCGCCGGCGAGGTGATGCTGCAGCGGGCGACCAGCTGGGTCTACTACTTCAACTGGTTCAACTGCGGACGCAAGCCGTTCGACGACCCGCGGGTGCGGCGCGCGATGTGGCACGCCCTGGACGTGGAGACCATCGTCAAGGACCTCTTCGGCACGGGCGCGAAGCCGATGGACGCGCCGATCCCTTCGTCGGTGTTCGGCTACGCGAAGCAGCAGCCGTACGCGCACGACACCGACAAGGCGAAGCAGCTGCTCCGCGAGGCCGGCCTTGCCGACGGCTTCTCCACGTCGATGATGTGGTTCGACGACACCGGCCCGCTCGCCCGCCAGCTCGCCTCGGCGATGATCTCCGGCTGGCGGAAGATCGGCGTCAAGGTCGAGTCGCAGAGCATCGAGAAGGCGGAGTGGCTGGAGCGGCTGAACTCGCTCGACTGGGACATGGACCTGCAGACCAACACGGTCACCACCGGCGACGCCGACTTCACCCTCGGCCGGCTCTACACCAGCCAGGCCAACAGGTTGGGCTACAAGAACCCGAAGCTCGACGCCATCCTGCGGAAGGCCGCCGAGTCGTCCGACAACGGCCGCCGCGAGGAGCTGTACGCGCAGGCCTGCAAGATCATCTGGGACGACGCGCCAGGCATTTTCCCCGCCAACATCGTCACTGCGTACGGTAGGCGCGACAACGTGTCGGGCTTCAAGCCCGCGGCCAGCAACCAGCCTGACCTCACCACCGTCGGGCTGTCCGGGTAGGCGGTATGTGCGCAGCACGACGGGTAACGCTTCGGACCATCGCCGAGTCGGTCGGTCTCTCGGTGAACACCGTGTCCAGAGCGCTCGCGGGGAAAGACGCGGTGAACGAGCAGACTCGGGAACTCGTCAGGGCCGAGGCCGACCGGCTCGGGTACGTACCGAACTCGATGGCGCGTTCGCTGGTTCTCGGCGCCGCCATGACGTTCGGCATGGTCATCACCCACCCCGCGAACCCGTTCTACTCGATGCTGATCAGCGGCGTCGAGGAACGCTGCCGGGCGAACGGGTACTCGCTGCTGCTGATGGTCACCGAGGAGAGCCTGGACATCGAACGCAGCGCCGCCGAGGCGCTGCAGCGGTGGGGCGTCGACGGTGCCATCGTCATCCCCGTCCAGGAGAGCGCCGAGCACTGGCAGCGGCTGCAGGACTCCGGGGTGCCCATCGTGCTGGTGAACCGCGACCTCACCGAGATGGAGTGCGACTTCGCCGGCGTGGACTACGAGGCGGGCGCCTATCGTGCGGCCAGCCACCTGCTCGACTCGGGCGCCCGTACGATCCACCTGCTCGAGGAGGACCTGCCGCTCACCTCGGTCGGGGACCGCATCACCGGCTTCCGCCGGGCACTGGACGAGCGCGGCGTGACACTCGCGGACGACACGATCAGGCGGGTGCCGTCGCAGAACCCGGGGGCCAGCACGCTGCCGTGGGAGCTGGCGGACGCGTACCACCTGGCCCAGGAGCTGGTGCCAGAACTGGCGCCTGGCGCCGCGGTGATGACCGGCAACGACTACTTCGCGCTCGGGCTCTACCGCGCGTTGGCCGAGAGCGACCTGCGCGTGCCGGACGACGTCGCGATCCTCGGCTTCGGTGACCACCCGTTCTCCGCCTACCTCAACCCGACCCTGAGCAGCGTCCGGCTGCCGGCCGCCGAGATCGGCACGGCCGCCGTGGACATGTTGTTGCACCGGCTGAAGGAGATGAGCTCCGATGTCGAGACCCTTCGACTCCAGCCGGAGCTGGTGGTACGCGCGTCGACCCGTTGACGCCGGCCGCAGCTCGAGTCCCGCAATCCGCTGGAGAGTTCCATGCTGACGTTCGTCGGGCGCCGCCTCGCCCAGGCGGTGCTGCTCGTACTCGGCGCGCTCACGATCGTCTTCGTGGTCGTGCGGGTCGTGCCCGGCGACCCGGCCAAGCTGATGCTCGGCAACCAGGCCACCGACGGCCAGATCGCGCAGCTGCGCGACCAGCTCGGCCTGTCCGACCCGCTGTGGCTGCAGTACGTGCACTACCTCGCCGACATCGTCAGAGGTGACTTCGGCGAGTCGTGGCGTATCGGCGGCAGCGCGCTTTCCGTGGTCGCCGAACGGCTGCCGGCCACGTTGATCCTCGCGTCGTACGCGATGGTCCTCACCATCGCCGTGGGCTTCCCGCTCGGCATCTACTGTGCCCGCAGGGTCGGCAGCTGGGCCGACCACCTGGTGTCGAGCGTCTCCCTCGTCGGCCAGGCGCTGCCGGCGTTCTGGGTGGGCATCATGCTCATCCTGCTGTTCACGCGCACCCTCAACGTGCTGCCGAGCACTGCAGACGGCACCCCGCAGGCGTTGCTGCTGCCCGCCATCACGCTCGCGCTGCCGTTCCTCGGCTGGCTGGCCAGGCTGGTACGCAACGGCGCACTCGAGGAGATGAACCGCGACTACGTCCGCACCGCGAAGTCGAAGGGGCTCAGCGCACGCGTCGTGTTCTACGTCCACGTCATGCGGAACACGCTGGTGCCGGTCGTCACCGTGCTCGGCCTGCTGATGGGCAACTTCATCGCGGATGCGGTGATCGTGGAGAACGTCATCGCCTGGCCGGGCATCGGCTCGCTCATGGTCGAGTCGATCACCAACAGGGACTACTCGGTGGTGCAGGCGACGATCGCCGCCATCACCGTCGGCTACATCGTGCTGAACCTCGTCGTCGACGTCCTCTACTTCTACCTCGATCCACGTATCGCCTCGGAGAACACGTGATGGCCACCACGACGACACGGCCCGCCAGGGCGTTCCTCGCCGGCATGAGCCGGCCGACGAAGGTGGCCTGCGCGATCCTCGCGTGCTTCGTGCTGACCGCCGTCGTCGGACCGATGCTGCGCCCCTTCGACAGCGTCACCACCAGGCTGGGCGACCGGCTGCTGCCGCCGGGCGCACGGCTGGCTGACGGCATGTTCGCCCCGTTCGGCACCGACCAGCTCGGCCGCGACCTGCTCGCCGAGGTGCTCGCCGGCAGCCGGATCTCGCTGCTCGTCGCCCTTGCGGTCGTGGTGATCGGCGGCCTGCTCGGGCTGGTGCTCGGCCTCGTCGCCGGTTACTTCGGCGGCCCGCCGGACGCCGTGATCTCCCGGCTCGGCGACATCCAGCTGGCGTTCCCGAGCATCCTGCTGGCCATCCTGCTCGCCGGTGTGCTCGGGCCCGGCCTGGCGAACATCGTGATCGCGCTCGCGGTCACCAGGTGGGTGGTCTTCGCCCGCGTCGTGCGCGCCTCGGCGATCTCCGTACGCAACCTCGACTTCGTCGACTCGGCGCGGCTGCTCGGCGCCGGGCACCTGCGGATCATCTGGTCCTACATCCTGCCGTCGTGCTGGGCTCCGCTGTTCGTCGCCGCCACCGCGCAGATCGGCCTCACCATGGTCGCCGAGGCGGCGTTGAGCTTCCTCGGCCTCGGCGTCCCGGTGTCGCAGGCCTCCTGGGGCGCGACGATCAGCGAAGGCCGGAACTATCTCGGCTCCGCCTGGTGGATCTCCACCATCCCCGGCACGGCGCTCGCCATCGTGGTGATCTGCGTGGGCATCGCCGGCGACGCGCTCCGCAACGTAGCCGACCCACAGGGGCGCTCATGACAGTGCAGACCGAATCACTGCTCGCGGTGACCGACCTCCGCGTCGAGGTCGGCCAGGACGCTGCCCGTACGGAGATCGTGCACGACATCTCACTGTCGGTGCCGCGCGGCGGCGCGCTGGCGATCGTCGGCGAGTCCGGCAGCGGCAAGACGCTGACCGCGCTGTCCATGATCGGGCTGCTGCCGCCCGGCGTACACGCGAGCCAGGGCCTGGTCGACTTCGACGGACGCGACCTATTGCAGCTCGGCGACGTCGACTGGCAGGGCGTACGCGGGCGCGACATCGCCATGATCTTCCAGGACCCGACCAGCGCGCTGAACCCGTGCCTGACCGTCGGCTACCAGATCGCGGAGATGTTCCGCAGGCACCAGGGCATGGCGCGCGGACAGGCGTACACGCAGGCGGTGGACCTGATGACCCAGGTCGGCATCCCCGACGCCGCACGGCGCGTGACCGCGTACCCGCACCAGTTCTCCGGTGGCATGCGGCAGCGGATCATGATCGCCATGGCGCTGGCGCTCGGCCCGCGGCTGCTCATCGCCGACGAGCCGACGACGGCGTTGGACGTGACCGTGCAGGCCCAGATCCTGCGGCTGCTCAAGCAGCGCCGGGCGGACGACGAGCTGGCGCTGATCCTCATCACGCATGATCTCGGCGTGGTGGCACGGGTGGCGGAGTCGGTCGCGGTGATGTACGCCGGCCGCATCGTCGAGCACGGCCCGGTGCCCGAGGTGTACTCCAGGCCCGCGCACCCGTACACCCGCGGCCTGATCGGCACCGTGCCGACGCGGACCGGCGGCCGCAGCCAGCTCGCAAGCATCGAGGGGCAGCCGCCCGACCCCGCGTCCCCACCGGACGGCTGCGCGTTCCACCCGCGGTGCCCGCTCGCGCAACCGATCTGCCGCACCGAGCGGCCGCCGCTGCGTCCGCTGACCGACGGCCGCAGCAGTGCGTGCCACTTCGCGGAGGACGTCCTCGGAGGAGCCGATGACTGACCAACCACTGCTCGAGCTGGTGGACCTGCGGGCCGGCTACCGACTGCGGCGCAACTGGCTGCGCCGCGGACCGTCCCGGGTCACCGTCGTCGCGGACGTGAACCTGCGGCTGCCGGCCGGCCGCACGCTCGGCATCGTCGGCGAGTCCGGCTGCGGCAAGTCCACCCTCGGCCGCACCATCGTCGGCCTGCTCCGGCCGTGGTCGGGCGAGGTGCGCTACGACGGACGCGACATCGGCGCCGCGACACCCAAACAGCTGCGCGGGTTGCGCCGCGACGTCCAGATGGTGCTGCAGAACCCGTTCGCCTCCCTGAACCCGCGGATGACCGTCGGCGAGCTGGTCAGCGAGGGCTGGCGCATCCACCCCGGCATCGTGGCGCGCTCGGAGTGGGACGCGGAGATCGCGCGGCTGCTCGACCAGGTCGGCCTGCGGCCGGAGCACGCGAACCGCCGTCCACATGAGTTCTCCGGCGGCCAGCGGCAGCGGATCTGCATCGCCAGGGCGCTCGCGCTACGGCCGCGCCTGATCGTCTGCGACGAGATCGTCTCCGCGCTCGACGTCTCGATCCGCGCGCAGATACTCAACCTGCTGCAGGACCTGCAGGACGAGCTCGGCATCTCGTACCTGTTCATCGCCCACGACCTGGACGTGGTCAGGCACTTCGCGCACGACACCGCCGTGATGTACCTCGGCACGGTGGTGGAGAACGGCCCGACGGAGCAGATCTTCACCGCGCCGTCGCACCCGTACACGCAGGCCCTGCTGTCGGCGGCGCCGACGGTGGACGACTGGCGGCCGGACCGCCCGGCAGAGCTCGTGCTCAGCGGCGAGACCCCGTCGCCGACGCACCCGCCCACCGGCTGCCGGTTCCGCACCCGCTGCCCGAAGGCGGCCGACCTGTGCGCGACCGACGTACCGACGCTGGTCGAGCGCGGCACCGGCCACCCGGTGGCATGCCACTTCGCCGAGGTCGACCTCGCGGTCACCGGCCGCAGCTAGTGGGCATCTCCGTTAGTTCGTCGGGGTCATGCGGCCGGTCGGCTCACTGGTGGGGATGTGACTGGGTCGTGTAGCCGCAGGTGGGCCAGGAATTGGTTGAGGTCGTCGCGGGTGTAGGTCCAGTTGAACGATT
>WHTA01000104.1 GCA_009379825.1 Streptosporangiales bacterium | reverse complement strand
GTCCACCGCGCCGACGGCGAGCAGCCCGGCCGCGAGCCCGGCCACCGTCGCCTCCCTGATGACGGGGAAGGCGTTGTTGGTGCCCGTCGACAGCGCGAGCAACGGGGTCTCGCCGCAGGCGGCCGCGGCCACCCGCGCGGTACCGTCACCGCCGAGGCAGATCACCACCTTCGCGCCCGCCGTGACCATCCTGCGTACGGCGTTCGTGGTGTCGTCGGCCGCCTGCGTGATCGGGTCCTCGTCGAGGAACTGCACGTCCGGCCACTGCGCGCCGCGCGGCGGCCCACGGTGCACGGCACGCAGCACGGCGGCGGAGATGCCGCCGAGGTCCGTGCTCAGCAGCACCTGGTCGACGCCGACGGTGCCGGACGCGCTGAGCATCCGCTGCACCATGGCCGCCTTCTCGGCGGTCGGGAAGACCGACGCCTGTGCGACCAGGCGTCTGATGTCGCGCCCGGACAGCGGGTTGGCGACGATCCCGACCACGGCGTCGGCCACGGCACCTCCTCGTCGACGGCCCGTTGACCGTCTCAGCCTGCGCGCGACCCGGCATATCGCGGGAGGGTTGCGTGGGGTTGCAATGCTACGGCGCGAACTCGCCGAGGTCGAAGAGCTCGTACAGCCGTTGCTCGACGTCGTCCCTGTCGGTCAGCAGCCGCCGGGTGCGCGGGCGGCCGCCGGTGGGCGGGTGCCGCAACACCGTCTCCTGCATGCCGGCGAGCCGGTGCAGCAGGTCGCGGACGGACAGGTCGAGGCCGGCGAGCTGTGCCCGCCGCCGCATCACGTGCACAACGGTGGTCGCAAGCACGCCCACCAGCGCGTGCACGGCCACCCGCTCGTCGCGCCACTGCCAGCTCGGCGATGGGTTGGCAACCAGCGGCCCACCGAGCTGGGTGAGCGTGGTCTCCAGGTGGTACCTCGCCCGGTACGCGGTGATCACGTCGGCGACCGACCAGTCGTCGTGGTCGGTGACGAGCAGCTGGTTGCCGAACTGCTCCCGGTGCAGCCGGGCGCGGGCGGCCTCGTCCACCCACCAGCGCAGCCGCAGGTCCGCGCCGCTGCCGGTGAGGTTCGTCCGGAGCACCCGGTCGCCCCACCTGAAGTACGTGATGCGCGCGACCTCGGCGGCCACGTCGTCGCGCGACCGGCCGTGGGTGCCCTGGGCGAGCGCGGCGGCGAGCTCGTCCAGCCGCCTGCTGGCGTGGCCGAGGCTGCGCGCCAGCGCACGCTCCTGCGCCTCGTGCAGGCTCTTCGAGTGCACCACCACGACGCGGCGCGAGGTGCCGAAGACGTCGGCGCGCCCGTCCACCGCGGTGACCCCGGGAAGCCCGTCCAGGCTGGTCGCCGGGCGCCGGCCGAGCGCGGGCCGTTCGCCGGGCGGCAGCGGTTCGACGAAGTGCAGCCCGAGCCTCGTGCCCAGGTCGGCCTGCGCGTGCTGGCCCCCGCCGATGACGACCGTGACGGCCCGGTGCCCGGCCAGCGCCTCGTACCTGTCGGTGAGCCGGCCCACCAGCGTGCTGAACGACGCCGCGTCCGGCTGCTGGTGCTGGTAGAGCTGGGAGACGAGCGGGATCGCCCCGTCGAGCGTTACGAGCAGCGCCAGCCCGGTCAGCCGTGCGCCTGCCGGCTCGGGGTCGACGAACGTCGCGAAGTCGGGCAGGTCGAGCGCGAGCACCGGGGCGTCCTCGTCGTCGACCAGGTCGAGGACCCGGGCGAACAACGCGGCCTGGATGCGTTCTGCGGCAGGCCCGCTGACCCGCTCGAGCGCGCGCCACAGCCGGTGCCGCGCCAGGGCCGCGGCGGGCGGTCGTGGCCGCACGAACCGCGCGGCGGCCGTGGTCGGCCACCAATCGGCGAGGTCGAGCGGCGCACCCCTCGCACTGATCCGGTGGAGCACCGCGAGCGCCAGGTACGTGCCGACCGACACCTCGCGCCTGCCCCGGCCGACGACCTGGTCCACGACGTCCACCACGCCGAGGTCGCCGAGCACCCGCCAGGCGGCGGCCACGTCGCCGAACGGCAGGTGCCGCGAGGACGCCGGCGCCGTGCCGCCACTTTCCACCGCCGCCTCGATGTCGGCCGCAGTACCGAGGTACCTCTGCCGGACGATCCGTGGCCGCCCGCCCACCCGGGCGGACTCGGCGAGGTAGTAGTACGTACGCCCGTTCTGCTGCTTGCCGATGACGGAAGCCATGTTTAGGTAATACAACTGCCATCCCGGTCGCCGCAACCCCCGTGGCGGCGCTGACCTGCGCCGACCGCCCGCATCCCATGCTCCACGGGCCCAACTGAGCGGCTGGTGGCCGTGCGTCCCTGGTGGGTGCCGGGATGCTCGCCCTAGTGTTTCGCCACGTGACCGAACCGCACGAACAGCCCACCGCCTCCGCCATGCGCCGCGCGCTCGCCCGCGCACGCGACGGCAAGACCCTCGACCTGGACGAGGTCACCGTGTTGCTGCACGCGCGCGGCGACGACCTCGACCGGCTCAGCGAGTACGCCGGGCGCACCCGCGACGCAGGGCTCGCCGCGGCCGGCAGGCCGGGCGTCATCACGTACAGCCGCAACGTGTTCATCCCGCTCACCCGGTTGTGCCGGGACCGTTGCGGCTACTGCACGTTCGCCACAGCGCCGGGCCGGTTGCCCGCACCGTACCTGCGTCCTGACGAGGTGCTCGACATCGCAGGCAAGGGCGCGCAGGCTGGATGCAAGGAGGCACTGTTCACCCTCGGCGACCGGCCGGAGGACCGGTGGCAGGCCGCGCGCGACTGGCTCGACGAAGCCGGCTACGACGACACGCTCTCGTATGTCCGCGCGATGGCGGTCCGCGTGCTCGAGGAGACCGGGCTGCTGCCGCACCTGAATCCCGGCGTGCTCTCGTGGCAGGACTTCGGCCGGCTGAAGCCGGTCGCCGCGTCGATGGGCATGATGCTGGAGACGACCGCGAAGCGGCTGTACACCGAGCGGGGCATGCCGCACTACGGCTCGCCGGACAAGGACCCAGACGTACGGCTGCGCGTGCTCGAGGACGCCGGCCGCTCTGCAGTGCCGTTCACCACCGGGCTGCTCGTCGGTATCGGCGAGAACCGCAGGGAACGCGCGGAGTCGCTGCTCGAGCTGCGCCGCGTCGCCCGGACGTACGGCGGCATCCAGGAAGTCATCATGCAGAACTTCCGCGCGAAGCCGGACACCAAGATGCGCGACGTGCCGGACGCCGAGCTGGCCGAGCTCGCCGCGACCATAGCCGTTGCGCGGCTGGTGCTCGGCCCCCGGATGCGCGTACAGGCCCCGCCCAACCTGATCGACGAGCAGTACGACCTGATGCTGCGTGCCGGGATCGACGACTGGGGCGGCGTCTCACCGCTCACCCCCGACCACGTCAGCCCCGAGCTCGCCTGGCCGCACATCGACGAGCTCGCCGCACGCACCGCGGCGGCCGGCTACCAGCTGCACGAGCGGCTCACCGTCTACCCGGAGTACGTCCGCGCCGGCGAGCCGTGGCTCGACCCGCGGATCGTGCCGCACGTGCACGCTCTCGCTGACCTCGACACCGGGCTGGCGCGGCCGGACGCGGCCGTCGTCGGCCGGCCGTGGCAGGAACCGGACGGCGGCTGGCCGGCGGACGCCGGTTCCGGCCGTACCGACCTGCACGTCGCCGTGGACACCACCGGTCGCAGCGCCGACCGGCGCACGGACTTCGACTCGGTGTACGGCGACTGGGCCGAGCTCGCCGCCCAGGTGCCCGCGGTCGCGCAGCGGCAGCACACCGACCACTTCCGGCCGGAGCTGCGAGCGGCACTGCGCCGCGCGGAGCAGGACCCCGCGGGCCTCTCCGACGCGGACGCCCTGCTCCTGCTCGACGCGGACGGCGCCGAGCTGGACGCGCTCACCGAGCTCGCCGACGAGCTGCGCCGCGACGTCTGCGGCGACGACGTGACGTTCGTCGTCACCCGCAACATCAACTTCACGAACGTCTGCTACACCGGCTGCCGGTTCTGCGCGTTCGCGCAGCGGCGTACCGACGCGGACGCGTACACCCTCTCGCTCGCACAGGTCGGTGACCGGGTGCACGAGGCGTGGCAGGCCGGCGCCACCGAGGTGTGCATGCAGGGCGGCATCCACCCCGACCTGCCTGGCACCGCGTACTTCGACCTCGCCGCCGAGGTGAAGCGCAGGCAGCCGGGGATCCACCTGCACGCGTTCAGCCCGATGGAGGTCATGAACGGGGTGTCGCGCACCAACCTGCCGGTGCGGGAGTGGCTGGAGCGGGCGCGCGACGCCGGCGTCGACTCACTGCCAGGCACCGCGGCTGAGATCCTCGACGACGACGTCCGCTGGGTGCTCACCAAGGGCAAGCTGCCTGCGGCCAGCTGGGTCGAGGTCGTCACCACGGCGCACGAGCTCGGCATCGCCACGACGTCCACGATGATGTACGGGCACGTGGACACGCCGGCGCACTGGGTGGCACACCTGAAGCTACTCGCGCGCCTGCAGCGCGGGTGCATGGAGCGCAACGGCCGCCGCGGGTTCACCGAGTTCGTGCTGCTGCCGTTCGTACACACCAGCGCGCCGATCTACCTCGCCGGTCTCGCGCGGCCCGGCCCGACCGCGCGCGAGAACCGCGCAGTGCACGCCGTCGCACGGCTGCTGCTGCACGGGTTGATCGACAACATCCAGTGCTCCTGGGTGAAGCTCGGCCCCGACCTCTGCCGCGACGTACTGACCGGCGGCGTGAACGACCTCGGCGGCACCCTGATGGAGGAGACGATCAGCCGGATGGCCGGCTCAGCGAACGGCTCCTACAAGACGATCAGCGATCTGCGCGGGCTGGTCGCACCGACCGGGCGCACGCTGCGGCAGCGCACCACGGAGTACGGCACACCTGCCGCCGACCGGATGGCAGCCGCGGAAGCCAGCGACGGCGTGTGCGCCGCGGTCCGCAACCCGCTGCCGATCGTCGGCTGACGCGGCAGGGTCAGACGTTGAAGCCGAGGGCGCGCAGCTGCTCGCGGCCGTCGTCGGTGATCTTCTCCGGGCCCCACGGCGGCATCCAGACCCAGTTGATGCGGAAGTCGTCGACGAGGCCGGACAGCGACTGCGCTGTCTGGTCCTCGATCACGTCGGTCAGCGGACACGCCGCGCTGGTGAGCGTCATGTCGATGGTCGCCGCGTTGGACTCGTCGACGGTCACGCCGTAGACAAGGCCGAGGTCGACCACGTTGATGCCGAGCTCCGGGTCGACGACGTCGCGCATCGCCTCTTCCACGTCTTCCACCGTGGCCACGGAGGCACCCACGGGCGCGCCGGTGGGGGTCGAGTGCTCGCGTACTGGCTGTTCCGTCATGAGGTGACCTCCTCGTGGTCCATGCTACGTGCCGTCGCGTCCTTCCATGCCATCCAGCCGAGCAGCGCGCACTTCACCCTGGCCGGGTAGCGCGAGACGCCGGCGAAGGCGACCGCGTCGGCGAGCACGTCCTCGTCCGGCTCGCCCTCTCCCCTGCTCTGCATCAGCGCGAGGAACTCGTCGTGCACCTTGCTGGCCTCGGCGACGGTGCTGCCGATCACCAGGTCGGTCATCACCGACGCGCTCGCCTGGCTGATCGAGCAGCCCAGCGAGTCGTACGACACGTCGGCGACGGTGTCGCCGACCAGCCGCACGCGCAGCGTGACCTCGTCGCCGCAGGTCGGGTTCACGTGGTGGACCTCGGCGTCGTACGGCTCCCGCAGCCCCTTGTGGTGGGGGCTCCGGTAGTGGTCCAGGATGATCTCCTGGTACAGCGAGTCGAGATGCATCAGCCGAAGTACCTCTTCACCGCGGCCAGTCCTGTGACGAGCGCGTCCACCTCGGCGCGCGTGTTGTACAAGTAGAGCGACGCACGGGTGCTCGCGGTTATTCCGAACCTGCGGTGCAGCGGCCGCGCGCAGTGGTGACCCGCCCGTACGGCGACGCCCTCCGCGTCGAGCACCTGGCTGACGTCGTGCGGGTGCACGTCGCCGAACACGAACGACAGCACCGGACCACGGTCGACCGGCTGCTGCGGGCCGAGCAGCCGCAGCCCGTCGACCGCGGCGAGCTGGTCGAGCGCGTACGTCGTCAGGTCCTGGTCGTGCGCGTGCACGGCGTCGCGGCCGAGCTCGGAGAGGTAGTCGACCGCCGCGCCGAGCCCGACCGCCTCCGCGATCGGCATGGTGCCGGCCTCGAACTTGTGCGGCGGCGGCGCGAACGTGGACCGGTCCATGGCCACCGTCTCGATCATCTCGCCGCCCCCCAGGAACGGCGGCATCGCATCGAGCAGCTCCCGCCGGGCCCACAGCACGCCGATCCCGGTGGGACCGCACGCCTTGTGCGCGGTGAAGCCGAGGAAGTCGACGCCGAGCTCGCGGACGTCGACCGGCCAGTGCGGCACCGACTGCGCGGCGTCGACCAGCACCAGCGCGCCCACCTCGTGGGCCCGCCGAGTCAGCTCCTTGATCGGGTTGATGGTGCCGAGCATGTTCGACTGGTGCGCCACCGCGAGCAGCTTGGTGCGCTCGGTCAGCACGTCGTCGATCTGCGAGAGGTCCAGCCGCCCGTCGTCGGTCACCCCGAACCAGCGCAGCGTCGCGCCGGTGCGCTCGCACAGCAGCTGCCACGGCACGATGTTCGAGTGGTGCTCCATCTCGGTGATGACGATCTCGTCGCCGGGCCCGAGCCGGAAGCGCGGGTCGCTGCCCGCCGTCGCCGACGCGTTGCCCATCGAGTACGCCACCAGGTTGATGGCCTCGGAGATGTTCTTCGTGAAGACGATCTCCGTCTCGTCCGCCGAGCCGACGAACCGCGCAACCTTCAGCCTGGCACCCTCGTACGCCTCGGTGGCCTCCTCGCCGAGCGCGTGCGTCGCCCGGTGGATGTTGGCGTTGTGCCTGCCGAGGAACTCCTCCATCGCGTCGAGCACCGTGCGCGGCTTCTGCGACGTGTTCGCGCTGTCGAGGTACACCAGCCGCCGGCCGTCGTGCACGGTGCGGTCGAGGATCGGGAAGTCCTTGCGCACCACGTCGACGTCGTACCGCTGGTGGGGTCGGTCACCTGTTGTCACGACGCGACCTCCGTCTCCGAGATGGACATCGAACTATGCGCCGCCGACCGCGGTCGTCTCCGGCGTGGCCGTGCCACCGCCGATGTACTTCTCGTAGCCCTCGGCCTCGAGCTGGTCGGCCAGCTCGGAACCGCCCTCTTCGACGATCTTCCCGCCGACGAACACGTGCACGTAGGTCGGCTTGATGTACCTGAGGATGCGGGTGTAGTGGGTGATCAGCATGACGCCCTTGTCGCCGTTGGCCGTGTAGCGGTTCACGCCTTCCGACACGACCTTCAGGGCGTCGATGTCGAGACCGGAGTCGGTCTCGTCGAGCACGGCCAGCTTCGGCTGCATCAGCTCCAGCTGGACGATCTCGTGCCGCTTCTTCTCGCCGCCAGAGAAGCCCTCGTTCACGTTCCGCTCGGCGAACGCCGGGTCGAACTTCAGCTGCTCCATGGCGCCGCGCATCTCCTTCACCCAGGTGCGCAGCTTCGGCGCCTCGCCGCGCAGTGCCGTCGCGGACGAACGGAGGAAGTTCGACACCGAGACGCCCGGCACCTCCACCGGGTACTGCATGGCGAGGAAGAGCCCGGCCCTGGCCCGCTCGTCGACGGACATGGCGAGCACGTCCTCACCGTCGAGCAGCACCTCACCCGAGGTCACCGTGTACTTGGGGTGGCCGGCGATCGAGTACGCCAGCGTCGACTTGCCCGACCCGTTGGGGCCCATGATCGCGTGCGTCTCGCCCGCCCGCACGGTGAGGTTGACGCCCTTGAGGATCTCTTCGTCCTCGACGCTGACGTGCAGGTCGCGGATCTCGAGAGTTGCCATGTGTCTAGCGGCTCCTGTTTCAGTTCTTCTTGTCGTCTACTGCGACGAGCACGTCGTCGCCCTGGATGCTCAGTACCGGGTAGATGGGCACGCGCGCTCAGCCCTTCTTGTCGTCTACTGCGACGAGCACGTCGTCGCCGTCGATCTTCACGGGGTAGATTGCGACCGGCTCGGTCGCGGGCAGGCTGGTCGGCTGCCCGGTGAGCAGGTCGAAGCACGAGCCGTGCAGCCAGCACTCGATCGTGGTGCCCTCGATGTCGCCCTCGGACAACGGCACCTCTTCGTGCGTGCACACGTCGTGGCAGGCGTAGATCTCGCCCTCGGTGCGCACCAGAGCGACGGGCACTCCGTCGACCTCGACGCGTACGGCCTCGCCTTCCGGTATCTCGGAGGCCGGACACACCTTCTTGTACTCAGTCATGCTTACGACCCCACCGCCTGCAGCTCCTCCTCGACGCGCTCGAGCAACCGCTCCCGCACCTCGGGGATCTGGATCTGCTTGATGATTTCGGCGAAGAAGCCGCGCACCACGAGCCGGCGGGCGTCGATCTCCTGGATGCCGCGGCTCATCAGGTAGAACAGCTGCTCCTCGTCGAACCGTCCGGTAGCGCTCGCGTGCCCGGCACCGACGATCTCGCCGGTGAGGATCTCCAGGTTCGGCACCGAGTCGGCGCGCGCGCCGTCGGTGAGCACCAGGTTGCGGTTCAGCTCGTACGTGTCGGTGCCGGTCGCCTCCGGCCTGATCAGCACGTCGCCGATCCATATGGTGTGCGCGTCCTTGCCCTGCAGCGCGCCCTTGTATGCCACCCGGCTGCGGCAGTCCGGGATCGCGTGGTCCACGAACAGCCGGTGCTCCAGGTGCTGCGGCGCGTCCGCGAAGTACAGGCCGTACATCTCGCAGTCGCCGCCCGGCTGGGTGTAGCGCACCTGCGGGTAGAGCCGCACCAGGTCGCCGCCGAAGGTGACGACCACCGACTTGATCCGCGCGTCCCGACCGAGGCTGACGTAGTGGTGCGCGAGGTGTACGGCGTCGTCCGCCCAGTCCTGTAGTGCGACGAAGGTGACCTGCGCACCGTCGCCGACGTTCACCTCGACGTTCGCCGCGTACGTCGCGCTGCCGGTGTGGTCGAGCACCACGGTGGCCTCGGCGAGCGGCTCCACGTCGACCACCAGGTGGCCGTAGCTGGTGCCGCCGGTGCCTCGTACGGACACGAACGCGGGCCGCTCCGGCTGGGTGTCGCGCGGCACGGTGAGCACGGTCGCCTTCTCGAACGACGACCACGCCTGCGCGGCGATCCGGTCGGTCGGCGTACCGGCACGGCCGATGCGCGCGTCGTCGCGGCCCACGGTCTCCACCAGGACCTGGTCGGGGACGTCGGTCTCGACGGTGACCCCGCCGGTCGCCTTCGCCGTACCGTCGTGCAGGCCCTGTAGCCGCTTCAGCGGCGTGAACCGCCACTCCTCGTCGCGCGCCGTCGGCACGCCGAAGTCCGCGACGTCGTACGAGGCGGCGGCGTGCAGCTTGGACTGCGCTGCATCCGCTTCGACTCCTCCTCCGTGTGAATGCGGCGCAATTTCCACAGCGCTCAACCCACGGCCCCTTCCATCTGCAGCTCGATCAGGCGGTTGAGCTCGAGCGCGTACTCCATCGGCAGCTCCCGAGCGATCGGCTCGACGAAGCCGCGGACGATCATCGCCATCGCCTCGTCTTCGTTCAACCCACGACTCATCAGGTAGAACAGCTGGTCCTCGCTGACCTTCGAGACCGTCGCCTCGTGCCCCATCTGCACGTCGTCCTCGCGGATGTCGACGTACGGGTAGGTGTCGGAACGGCTGATGGTGTCGACGAGCAGTGCGTCGCACTTCACCGTGGATGCGGCGTGGTTGGCGCCGTCGAGCACCTGCACGAGCCCCCGGTACGACGCGCGGCCGCCACCGCGTGCCACCGACTTCGACACGATCGTCGACGAGGTGTGCGGCGCGGCGTGCACCATCTTGGCGCCGGCGTCCTGGTGCTGGTCCTCACCGGCGAACGCGACGGACAGCGTCTCGCCCTTGGCGTGCGGGCCCATCAGCCAGATCGCCGGGTACTTCATGGTGACCTTGGAACCGATGTTGCCGTCGATCCACTCCATGGTCGCGCCCTCGTGCGCCACGGCGCGCTTGGTGACCAGGTTGTAGACGTTGTTCGACCAGTTCTGGATGGTCGTGTAGCGGCAGCGTGCGCCCTTCTTCACGACGATCTCGACGACCGCGGAGTGCAGCGAGTCTGTGGAGTAGATCGGCGCGGTGCAGCCCTCGACGTAGTGCACGTAGGCGTCCTCGTCGACGATGATCAGCGTGCGCTCGAACTGGCCCATGTTCTCGGTGTTGATCCGGAAGTAGGCCTGCAGCGGGATGTCCACGTGCACGCCCTTCGGCACGTAGATGAACGAGCCGCCGGACCACACCGCGGTGTTCAGCGCGGAGAACTTGTTGTCGCCGGGCGGGATCACCGAGCCGAAGTACTCCTTGAACAGCTCAGGGTGCTCGCGCAGACCGGTGTCGGTGTCGAGGAAGATGACGCCCTGCTCCTCGAGGTCCTCACGGATCTTGTGGTAGACGACCTCGGACTCGTACTGGGCCGCGACACCCGAGATGAGGCGCTGCTTCTCCGCCTCGGGGATGCCGAGCTTGTCGTACGTCGACTTGATGTCGGCCGGCAGCTCGTCCCACGAGGTCGCCTGCTTCTCGGTGGACCGCACGAAGTACTTGATGTTGTCGAAGTCGATGTTGCCGAGCTCGGCGCCCCAAGTCGGCAGCGGCTTCGCACCGAACAGCTTGTGACCCTTGAGTCGAGTCTTGAGCATCCATTCCGGTTCGTTCTTCCGCGCCGAGATCTCGCGCACGCCCTCCTCGGTCAGGCCGCGCTGTGCCTTGGCGCCTGCCTCGTCGGAGTCGTGCCAGCCCCATTGGTACTTGCCGAGGCCTTCGAGCTCCGGATGCGCAGTTGTCGTCATGCCGGCGTCCTCCCGGACGATGTCGTCGTCTTCTTCTCTGTTACTCCGTACCGCGCGGGCCTGGCGGTCGCCATGGCCTGTCCCGGCACGTGGGTGGTGCACACGCCATCGCCCTTGGCGATGGTCGCGAGTCGTTGTACGTGGATGCCGAGCAGCCGCGCGAATGCCTCGGTCTCGGCCTCGCACAGTTCTGGGAACTCCGCGGCCACGTGCGCGACAGGGCAGTTGTGCTGGCACAGCTGCTCGCCGCCGGCGGCCAACGCGGTCGGCGCTACCGAAGCAGCGTAGCCGTCCGCGCTCAGCGCTGCGGCGAGCGCCTCCGCCCGACGATCCTTCGACAACCCGGCCAGTCGCTTGCTGTACCTGCGCTCCAGCTCGGCGACCCGCTGCCTGGCGAACTCCGCCACGCCGTCCGGGCCGGCGACCTGCTCCAGGTACCGCAGCGCGCTGCCGGCGAGGTCGTCGTAGCTCTGGTAGAAGGCGTCCCTGCCGGTGTCGGTGACCACGAAGGTCCGCGCCGGCCGCCCGCGGCCGCGCTGCCCACGGTGCGGCGCCTCCCGCTCGGCCAGGTACCCGTCTTCCATCAACGCGTCCAGGTGCCGGCGGACTGCCGCAGGGGTGAGCTCCAGGCGTTCTGCCAGGTCAGCCGCGGTTACCGGTCCGACTTCGAGCACCAGTCGGAGGACACGCTCGCGCGTGCCGCGGGCGGTCGCGCCCGCCGCCTCAGGTGCGGCTCCAACGTTTTTCACAACACAAGTCTGTCGTAAATCAGCAGGCCTGACAAATCCGCCCCTACGTGACGGTCGTCATGTCCGTACGGGGCGGCGTCGGCGCCGTACGCACAGTTCCTAGACTCATGCCGTGGCGGACGGTGGCGAACCGGCGGTCGAGGTGGACCACCTCACCAAACGGTACGGCGATCTGGTCGCCGTCGACGACCTCTCGCTGCGTGCCGGCCAGGGGCAGGTCACGGCGGTGCTCGGCCCGAACGGGGCCGGCAAGACCACCACCGTGGAGACATGCGAAGGGTTCAGGCGGCCGGACGCCGGCTCGGTGCGCGTGCTCGGCCTCGACCCGGTCGCCGACGGGCCGCAGCTGCGGGCCAGGGTCGGCGTGATGCTGCAAGCCGGCGGCGTCTACCCGGCCGCGCGGCCGGGTGAGCTGCTGCGCACCCTCGCGAGCTGCTACGCGCACCCGCTGCCGGTCGACGCCCTGCTGGACGCGCTCGGGCTGGCCCGGGTCGCGCGCACGCCGTACCGGCGGCTGTCCGGCGGCGAGCAGCGTCGGTTGGCGCTGGCGATGGCACTCGTCGGGCGGCCCGAGGTGGTGTTCCTCGACGAGCCGACCGCCGGCCTCGACCCCCAGGCCAGGCACGCCACCTGGGACGTGATCGCGAACCTCCGCAAGCATGGCGCCGGCGTGCTGCTCACCACGCACTACCTGGACGAGGCCGAGCGGCTGGCCGACCACGTGGTCATCATCGACCACGGCACGGTGCTCGCCGCCGCCACGCCGGCGGAGCTCACCGGCGCCGGCCGCGGGCACACCCTGACGTTCCGCGCCGTCGCCGGGCTGGACGTCGACGATCTCGCCGCGACGCTGCCCGAGGGCACCACCGCGCACGAGGACGCCCCTGGCCACTACCGGGTGCAGCGCGCTTCGGCGGCCGTCGACCCGCAGATACTGGCCGCCGTGACCGCCTGGTGCGCGCAGCGCGGGGTGCTGGCCGAGGACGTCAACGTCGGCCGCCGCACGCTCGAGGACGTCTTCCTCGAGCTGACCGGGAAGGACCTGCGCACGTGAGCGCCGGCTTGGACCTCACCCCGGCGCCCGGCGCGGCGTCCGTGCCCCGCCGGGTGCTCGCGTACGCCGCGCAGGAGCTGCGCCAACAGCTGCGCAACGGCGAGCAGCTGCTGCTCACCGCGGTCATCCCGGTGGGGGCGCTGATCCTGTTCACCCAGCTGCCGATCGTCGCGTTCGAGGGCCGTCCGGTCGACCAGGTGACGCCCGGCGTGCTGGCGCTCGCGGTGATCTCCACGGCGTTCACCGGGCAGGCGATCGCCACCGGCTTCGAGCGGAGGTACGGCGCGCTGAAGCGGCTGGGCGCCACCCCGCTGGGGCGGCCGGGACTGCTGGCCGGCAAGACGATCGCCGTGCTCGCCGTCGAGCTGCTGCAGCTCGCCCTGCTCGGCGCGGTGGCACTGGTGCTCGGCTGGCGCCCGGTCGGCAACGTCGGCTCCGTGGTGTTGCTGCTGGTGCTCGGCACGGCGGCGTTCAGCGGGCTCGGCCTGCTGCTCGCCGGCGCGTTGCGTGCGGAGGCGACGCTGGCCGCCGCCAACCTCATCTACGTCGCGCTGCTCGTGCTGAGCGGGCTGCTGCTGCCGCTGCAGGTGTTCCCCGCACCGCTGGCGACGGCACTGCAGGCGCTGCCGTCGACCGCGCTCGCGGCCGGCCTGCGCGACGTGCTCGCCGCGGGTGCAGGGCTGCCGGTGCTCGAGCTGCTCGTGCTGGCCGGCTGGGCGGTGGTCGCGCTCGCCGCCGCCGTACGCACCTTCCGGTGGGAGTGACACCGGCGCTGCCTACGATGAGCGGGTGACGACCTCCCCCGCCCCCACCCGGTTGCGCAGCCTGGCCGCCTGGGAGCCGTCGCCGACCGTCATGCGGCGCAGCGCGCTCGCCGCCGTGATCGCGAACACCGGCATCGCGTTCACCGGCGCCGTCGTGCGGGTGACGAGCTCCGGCCTCGGCTGCCCCGACTGGCCCCGCTGTACCGGCGACAGCCTGGTGCCTGTGCACAGCCCGGACCACCCGGTGCTGAACATGGCGATCGAGTTCGGCAACCGGATGCTCGGCATCGCGGTGTTCGCGACCGTGGCGTTCTGCCTGCTCGTCGCCGTCCGGATGCGACCGCGCCGCCGCAACCTGGTCAGCCTCGCCGTGCTGCTGCCGTTCGGCGTGCTGCTGCAGGGCATCATCGGCGGGCTCACCGTCTGGTACGCGCTGACGCCCGGCTGGGTGACGGTGCACTTCCTCGGCACCATCGTGATGCTGGTGCTGAGCGTCTGGCTGCACATGCGCGCGAGCGAGGGCGACGGCCCGCCGCAGCCCACCATGCGCCGCGAGCTGCGGTGGCTGGTGGGCGCGTTCACCGCGGTCACCGTGCTCGTCCTCGTTGCGGGCACCGTCGTCACCGGCAGCGGCCCGCACGCCGGCGACGCCGAGTCGGTGCGCTACCCGCTCCCGGTGGACGAGGTCGCGAAGCTCCACTCCGGGCTGGTGTGGGTGTCCGTCGGCCTGCTGGTGGCGCTGCTCGTCGGGCTGAAGCTGACCGGCGCGCAGCGGCTGCCGATGGTGCGCGCCTGGCAGGTCGCCGCCGTGATCGCCGCGCAGGCCGGCATCGGCGTGGTGCAGTACTTCACCGGCGTCCCGGCCGCGCTGGTCAGCCTGCACGTACTCGGCGCCTGCCTGCTCTGGGTCGTAGCGCTGCGACTCGCCTTCGCGACGAGAACCCGCGAGTAGCGCACGGGCCCGGTGTGCGCCGGGTTACGCCGGCGGAGGCATCGGTGGGCGCGGGCCGGCATCGCCGGGCGCGGCGGGTGGTGCGCTCGGTGGTGGCACCGGCATGCCACGCGGCGGCTGGGGCGGCTGCGGACGCATCCCGCCAGGAGCGCCCGGCGTCGGTGTGCGCGCCCGGCCTACGCCGGCGGCGAGGATCGGTGGGCGCGGGCCGGCGCCACCCGGCGGTGACCCGCTCAGCGGCCACAACCCGCGAGTAGCGCCCGGGCCTGGTGTGCGCCCGGCCTACGCCGGCGGAGGCATCGGTGGGCGCGGGCCG
>WHTA01000103.1 GCA_009379825.1 Streptosporangiales bacterium | reverse complement strand
CTTCTTCTGGTAGGTCTTGCTCACAGCGGTCCCCTTCCTTCTTCGGTGTACTTGGCGGTTCACCAGAGGACCTACCACTCGGCAGGCCTCAGGCGGGGGACCGCCACCTTCAAGTTCTACGACCGCCGGGACAACCTCGCCGGCCACGAACTCTTTGCCGCGGCGCTCGTTGCACAAGTCCCGCAACCGGTCGTCACGGCCTACCTCACGGTCGCGCTGGCGGCTCACGACGCAACCACCACTGATCCAGGGAAGGTCGACAGCGAGGGCAACCTGGTCCCTGGTGGACTCTCGCGCGAGCTTTATCAACTCGCACAAGAAGCCGCGACCCTAATGGCTGCAACCATCTGGCGTCCTAGGCGGTCGTGGTTTCAGATGCGCCGCAACGTCCTGAGAATCTATGCGCGATTCTCCAAGCTTGAGCCGGAAGCTGGCCGCGACGAGACGCCAGCCAGTCGGACCGCGCACTTCAATCCATGGAACACCTCGGTATATATCGACTCCCCGAAATACGCCTAGTCCGCCTGCTTGGCCAGCCTCCGGTGCACACCACCACCCGTCACTCCGCTGGCCCAGAAATGGCCCACGACTGGCGAGCTTCGGCGAATCTCCGTGAGACACCGTGGTACAGGATCAACCGACCGTGTGGCTTGTTTCCGCTGGTCAATGGCGTGTTGTCGCAGGGTGAGAGAGGCGCGCCTGGAGGGACTCGAACCCCCGGCCCGCTGCTTAGAAGGCAGCCGCTCTATCCAACTGAGCTACAGGCGCGAGACCGATGGATAACGGGATCCAACAGTAGGGTAGTGCGCTTTGCCCGCCGCCCGCAGGCGCGTCCTGCGCGGCTGGGGATGGGCGGTTGACCAGCGGAGAGTGCGTCGCCGGCGGGATCGGTGCGTTGACAGCTCGATGATGCATCATGCATTATCGGATATCTTCGACCGGTTTCTATATACGGACGCGGCGGGGGAGTCCGGGACGGGGCTGAGCATGGGCAACGGAGCCTTCGGTCACGAACGAACAGGGCTGCCGGCAGGGCAGGTGGCCGGGCGCGGTCTGGTGGGGCGGCGTCAGCTGCTCCGTACGGTCACCACGGGGGCGGCGCTCGCCGCTGCGGCGCCGGTGGTGGCGGCGTGTGGTGGCGGCGACAGCTCGGAGCAGGAGCGGATCAGGTTCGCCTTCGCGCCTGATCCGTGCTGGGACTTCCTGAAGCGCAGGAACGTCATCGCGAAGTTCGAGCAGAAGTACGGCATCAGCATCGAGACGTCGTCGACCTGGGACGAGTTCGCGTACTTCGCCGGCGGGCACGGCGAGATCGTGTCGACGGCGACGTACGAGCTCCCGGTGCTGGAGGAGCGCACCGGCATCGAGACGGTGACGTTCGGCAAGTACAACCTGCTGCGGATCACGCCGGTGACGCGGAGTGGCAGCGGTTACGAGACGCTCGCCGACATCCCGAAGGGGTCGAAGATCGGCGTGCCGAGCGCGGTGTCGTCGACGCTCGTCTGGGCGATGTTCGCGAAGAAGCTGCACGACCTCGACTTCCGCACCGGTGGTGGCGACTTCAAGCTGGTCGTGGAAGACCACTTCGTGATGGCCGAGCACGTCGAGCGGGGTGAGCTCGAGGCGGCGCTCGTCATCCCCGAGGCCGCGATCGGCTTGCTGCGGAAGAAGAAGCTCGAGGTGATGTACGGCGGCAAGTTCCCGTGGCAGATCTACGGCGGCATCTGCGAGTGCCAGCACCGCGGTGTGATGGGCAACAACTTCACCGCCCGCGCCAAGTGGTTCGACAACCACCGCAGGGAGGCGGCGGCGTTCCTCGCGATCTGGGAGGAAGGCGTGCGGCTGTGGCGCAAGAACCAGGCGGAGATCATCAGGACGTTCCCGCAGCACTTCTCCGTGGAGGGTGACGCCGACGTCAAGGCGATGCAGGAGTACATGAAGGAGCACGACTGGTTCGTCGACTCGGTGTACCTCGACGAGTCGTGGATCGAACGTGAGAAGGGCCTGTACTCCTCGATGAAGGAGACCGGCTTCATGAAGAAGAACACGCCGACGCCGCGGTTCGAGGTAGTCAAGCCCCGCGAGGCTGAGCAGTGACGGCAGCTGCGACGACCGGGCGAGCAGCTGGCGTGCTGCAGCGCCGGTGGTTCTGGCGGGTCGCGGGATACGTGACGTTCCTCGCGGTCTGGCAGTTCATCTCGTCCGTACTTGTGGACGACTTCATCGTGCCGCCACCGCTCGCAATCGTCACGGAGATAGGCGACATCGTCGCGTCGAACCTGCTCTTCCGGCACTTCGCGGCGACGCTCGGCACGATCGCCGTGGGCTTCGGCATCGCGTTCCTGCTCGGCACGCTGATGGGGTTGGCGATGGGACGCAGCCGTTGGTGGGACGGGCTGCTCGGCGACTGGGTGATGGGCACGATGACCACACCCGGCCTGGTGTTCGCGCTCGTGACCGCCATGATCTTCGGCCTTGGGCCAGGTGGCCCGATCTGCGCCGTCGTGATCACGTCGTTCTCGTACGTCGCGGTGAACGTCGTGGAAGGCGTGCGGGCCGTGCCCAAGGACCTGGTCGACATGGCGCGTGCGTTCGACCGCTCGCGCTGGCAGATCGTGCGCCACGTCTACCTGCCAGCTCTCGGGCCCTACCTGGTGACGGCCGGGCGGTACGGCTTCTCCATCGCGTGGAAGATCGCCACGCTCACCGAGGTGATCGTGGGAACCGCGGGCATCGGCTTCATGATGCGCCGCGAGTTCCAGGAGTTCTCGATGGCCGGCTTCCTCGCCTGGGTGCTGCTGTTCTTCGCGTTCGCGCTCTTCCTCGAACGGGTCGTGCTACAGCGGCAGATCAAGCGGATGTTCAAGTGGCGGCCCGAGGTGGCGCGATGACCGTACGTGCCAGCGGGCGGACAGGTCGTTCCTTCCTGGTACCGCAGCAGGTCCGCCGGATAGCCACGAGCCCACGCCTGGCCAGGGTGGGCTCGTGGCTGGCGGTGATCCTGGTCTGGCAGCTCGCGGTCCCTTTCCTGCCAACCGATCTCGTGCCGAGCCCGGTCGAGGTCGGCCGGTTCATGGTCGCGGAGCTCGCCGGCGACACGCTGACGCCGCATACCGTGTACGCGTCGTTCGGGCTGAGTTTCCTGCGCCTGACCGTCGGTCTGCTGATCGCGTTCGTGATCGGGATACCCGTCGGACTGTTGATGGGCATGGTCAAGCGGGCCGAGTGGTTCCTGCACGACTTCGTCGTGGTCGGTCTCGCCATGCCGTCGCTGGTGTGGGCGCTCATCGCCGCGATGTGGTTCGGGTTCGGACACCTGGCGTCGGTGGTGACGGTCGTGCTCGCCGCCGTCACGTTCGTGGTCCTGAACATCGCCGAAGGCGTACGGAACGTGCCGAAGGACCTGCTCGACATGGCGACCGCCTACGGGGTCAGCCGCTGGCACGTCATCCGGCACGTGATCTTTCCTTCGCTCATGCCGTTCTTCTTCGCGGCGCTGCGGTACGGCCTCGCGAACGCGTGGAAGGGCCTCGTGCTCGCCGAGGTGTACGCCTCGACCGCGGGCGCGGGCTGGGTGATCAAGTTCTGGTACGACGCGCACCGGGCGCAGGGCATCGTCGGTTACGCCTTCTTCTTCATCATCGTCGCGCTGCTGATCGAGCGCGGTGTGTTCGGCCGGTTGTCCAACTACGTCTTCCGCTGGCGGCCGGCGTTGCAGAGCGGGCCGGCCGACTCGTCGGTGACCAGCAAGCAGGGAGCGTGACATGGCTGCGGTAGAGGTAACGAACCTGCGCAAGGAGTTCGTCAGCGAGACGTCGAACGTGCTCGCGCTCGACGACGTGTCGTTCGGCATCGCCGGGCACGAGTTCGTCAGCATCGTCGGCCCGTCCGGCTGCGGCAAGTCGACGTTGCTCAACATCCTGTCCGGTATCGAGAGCGCGACGTCGGGGACGGTCGCCATCACAGAAGGCGAGCGACAGGCGAGGCTCGGCTACGTGTTCCAGGCCGCGCGGCTGCTGCCGTGGCGCACGGTCATCGACAACCTGATGTTCGTCCAGCGCGGCCGTGACGATGCCGTCCGCGACCGATGCATGACGTACCTCGACATGGTCGGCCTCGCGCACACGGCGAAGCAGTATCCCGGCCAGCTGTCCGGCGGCATGCAGCAACGGGTGGGGATCGCGCGGGCCTTCTCCATCGAGCCCGACCTGCTGCTGATGGACGAGCCGTTCAGCCATCTCGACGCGATCACCGGGCGGTCGCTGCGCCGTGAGCTGCACGACCTGTGGGACTCGACGAAGAAGACCATCATCTTCGTCACCCACGACGTCAGCGAAGCGGTCGAGCTGTCCACGCGGATCCTGCTGTTCGCGAAGGGCGGCCACCTGCGCGAGGACATGCAGGTCGACCTGCCGTTCCCGCGCGACGGGTCGTCCGACCGCGTCGCGCTCGCCAAGGCCGACATCCTGCGCACCTTCGAGACGCTCGACCTCGTGGCGAGCTGACACCGGAAGAGAAAGGGAAACGAATGGGGCACGTGAAGTTCGACAACCTGGACAACGTGGTGGCCGGGCACTACTCGAAGGCGAAAGGCCCGGTGCTGCGCAGCGACAAGCAGGAGGTGACGCGCGTGACCTTCGCCAAGGGCGAGGGTGCGGCGATGCACCACCACCCGGAGGAGCAGACCTTCTACATCGTGAAGGGCAAGCTGCGGGTGTGGCTCGGTGACGACGAGCCGTACGACGTGGGCCCGGACGAGGCCAGCTTCCACCCGTCGAACGTGCCGCACGGCGTGGAGGCGCTCGAGGACACGCTGGCCATCAGCTTCAAGAACGTCGTCGACCCGACCGGTTACGCGCCGACCGGCTCGTTGACCTGACCGCCCTGGAGAAAGGACGCCCATGCCACTCATCAAGCTGGACGAGATGGAGAAGGAGTACGTCACACCGAAGTACTCCACCGCGTTCGGTGAGCTCGTCACCGGTAACCGCATCGAGGTCGGCCGGCTCGCGTTCGAGCCGGGCGAAGGCGCGGTGGCGCATTCGCATCCGCAGGAACAGGTGATGTACGTGATCTCCGGCCGGCTGGCCGTGGAGTTCCCCGACGAGACGGGCGAGCTCGGGCCTGGCGAGGCGTTCCACGCGCCGGCGAACGTCTGGCACAAGGTGACGGCGCTGGAGTCCACCGTCGTGATCAGCTGCAAGGACGTCGTCGACGGCGTCGGGCACAAGGTCGCTCCGGGGGAGACCGACCGCCTCGACGAGCTGGGCAAGAAGCAGTAGCTGCTCGTACTTCGGGTACGGGGACCGCGGCCGGGGCGACGCGCTGGCCGGCGGTACCCGGCGGTTTGAGCTGCCCGCTGATCTTGACACCTGACATTTAACATTGTGCAATATCGATGAGTCTGAGCCACGTGCCGCTAGCTGGGAGCCGCCGATGAAGGCCGTCTTCGCCACCGGTGACCAGGCCGTGGCCGTCGCCGACCACGCCGGGCCGAGCGCGTCCGGCAAGGCCGTGGTGCGCGTCGACCGGGTGGGCCTGTGCGGTACGGACGTGAAGATCGTGCACGGGTCGATCCCCGTCACGCCGCCGCGGGTGATCGGGCACGAGGTGGTTGGGCACGTGGTCACGGCAGGCCCCACGGGAGTGCCGGCCGAGGGCGCGCGGGTGCTCGTCGACCCCGGGGTGGCCTGCGGCCGGTGCGCGGTGTGCCTGGCCGACCGCACGCACCTGTGCCCGAACGGCGCGCTGCTCGGGCGGGACGAGGACGGCGGTGCGACGGAGTACCTCGCGGTGGCCGAGTCGCAGCTGCACGTCCTGCCGGCGGACGTCGGCGACGACGACGCGACGCTGCTACAGGTGCTGGCCACCTGCCTGCACGCGCAGGAGTGCGTCACGGTGCAGGCCGGCCAGACGGCGGCGGTGGTGGGGCTCGGCGTCGCTGGCATGTTGCACCTGCAGCTGCTGCGGCTGCGCGGCGCGGGCCCGATCGTCGCCGTCACGACGTCGGCGTGGAAGCGGGACCTGGCCGTCGAGCTCGGCGCCACGGTCGCCGTGGGGCCGGACGAGGCAGAGGCGGCGGTGCGCGACGTCTCCGGCGGGCACGGTGTCGAGCTCGCCGTCGAGTGTGCGGGTACGCCGCACACGCTGCGGCAGTCGATGCTGCTCGCCGGTCCAGGCGGCGAGGTGCTCGTGTTCGGCACCACGTCGCCCGAGGCCGACGCGATGCCGACGTACCAGTGGTACTACAAGGAACTCACCATCAAGAACCCACGCGCCGCACGGCCGCGCGACTACGAACGGTCGGTGCAGCTGGGTGCGAGCGGCGCGCTGCAGCTCGGCCGGATGGTCACCGCGACCTACCCGCTGACCGACGCCGTCGCTGCGCTCGCCGCCTGCCACGACCCCAAGCAACTGAAGGTGGCGCTCACGGTCGGCTGAACCGCTGCTCGACGAGAACGGAAGTGACCGATGACGCAGGACATCTCGTGAGCTACGTACTGACCCAGGTGTTGAACGGGATCAGCCTCGGCGGTCTGCTGTTCTTCCTGGCCAGCGGGCTCACGCTCATCTTCGGCCTGATGCGCATCGTCAACCTCGCGCACGGCGGCTTCTACCTGATCGGCGGCTATCTCGGCTTCACCGTCGCGCGCGCCACCGACAGCTTCTGGCTGGCGATCATCGCCGCGGCGCTCGCCGTCGGGATCATCGGCGGACTGACCGAGCGGGTGCTGCTGCGCCGGTTGCGCGGCCAGGAGCTGCCCGAGGTGTTGCTGACCGTCGGCGTCGCCACGGTGCTCGGTGACATGTCGCTCGCGATCTGGGGTGGCGACCCGCGTACGGTGTCGCCGCCTGCCTACCTGGACGGGTCGCTGACCATCGGGTCGTTCACCTATCCACGCTTCCGGTTGTTCGTCACGGTGTTGGCCATCGTCGTCGGCCTCGCGCTGTACTTCCTGCAGCAACGCACGAGGATCGGCGCGATCGTCCGTGCGGGAGTGGACGACAGGGAGACGATCCAGGCGCTCGGCATAAACGTGAACCTGGTCTTCACCGGGGTGTTCATCGCCGGTGCGCTGCTGGCCGGGATGGCGGGCGTGATCGGCAGCGCGTTCCTCAGCCTGCTGCCTGGCGGCGACGTGGAGATCCTGCTGCTGAGCCTGGTGGTCGTCATCATCGGCGGGCTCGGCAGCCTGCCAGGCGCGGCGTTGGGGAGTCTCATCGTGGGGCTCATCAACGCGTTCGGCACGTCGGAGCTGCCGCAGCTGGCGTCCGTGATGATCTTCCTGCCGATGGCACTTGTGCTCATCCTGCGGCCGTCCGGTCTGCTCGGGCGGCCGGAATGACGGCGCTGCGGCTGCTCACCCCGACCCGCGCAGTGCAGCTTGGGCTGCTCGCCGTTGCCATCGTCGCCGGCCTCGCCGTGCCGTACGTCGTCGGCCCGTTCCTGCTCGCGACCGCCACGCTTGCGCTCATCTACGGACTGTTCGCGATGAGCATCAACCTGCTGGCCGGCTACGCCGGGCTGCTCACCCTCGGCCAGGCCGGGATCATGGCGATGTCCGCGTACGGCGTCGCGTACGTCGCCGTGCGAATGAACGGCGGCTACCTGCAGCAGATCGTCACGGGGATGGTGGTGGCGCTGCTCGCCAGCCTGCTCTTCGGGCTGATGGCCATGCGGACCAGCCGGGTGTACTTCCTCATGGTCACGCTCGCCCAGGGGATGATCGTCTACGGTCTGGCGCACAGCTTGGCGGCGGTGACCGGCGCGGAGAACGGGCTCACCGGTGTGTACCGGCCGTCCGTCGTCGTCGAGGACTGGAAGTACTACTACGCCTGCCTGGCCGTCGTGGTGGTGTGCGCCGCCCTGATGTGGGTGATCGTCAGGTCGCCGTTCGGGCTCGCGCTGCGCGGGCTGCGGGAGAGCACCAGCCGGGCACGGATGCTCGGCTACGACGTCGCGCTCAACCGGCTCTACGGGTTTCTGCTCGCGGGGTTATTCGCCGGCGTCGCCGGCGTGCTCTTCGCCTACAACAACGAGTTCGTCAGCCCCGCGGTGGCGGAGTTCAACACGTCCGCACAGGCCATCCTGATGATCATCCTGGGTGGTGTCGGCACGCTCTCCGGGCCGTTGTTCGGTGCGTTCGTCATCGTGTTCGTGCAGAACGTGTTGAGCACAGAGATCGACCGCTGGCCGACCGTCATGGGCCTCATCTTCATCGTGATGGTGCTCTTCGCCCGCAGCGGTTTCGTCGGCGGGGTCAGCAAGCTCTGGCAGAAGCTGCTCGCGCGACGACGGCGGGAGGACGCCTCGTGAGCGCCGACGGGCAGGTGCCGGCGCTCGCGCTGGACGCCGTGACCATGCGGTTCGGCGGGTTGACCGCCGTGGCCGGCGTCTCGCTGCAGGTCGCCACCGGTGAGCGCTGGGCGGTCATCGGCCCGAACGGCGCGGGCAAGACGACCCTGTTCAAGACCATCACCGGGGAGTGCATCCCCACGTCGGGCAGCGTGCGGCTGTTCGGGCGCGACGTCACGCGGCTGCCGCCGAACCGCCGCGCGCGTACGGGTCTCGGCCGCACGTACCAGGTCACGAACGTCATGCCAGGGCTCACCGTGCGGGAGAACTTGGCGGTGGCGATCGGCGCGCTCGACCGGTCGCGCTGGCGCTGTTGGTGGCCATTGCGGATGAACGGTGCGCTGGGGGAGCGCATCGACAGGACGCTCGAACAGGTGGACCTGGCCGCACGGGGCGACCGGCTCGCCGGTGAGCTGTCGCACGGCGAGCAACGACAGCTCGAGCTCGCGCTCGGCCTGGCCGGCGAGCCGAGGCTGCTGTTGCTCGACGAGCCTGCCGCCGGGCTGTCCGCATCGGAGCGGGTGCTGATGCGCGCGTTGATCGAACGCCTTCCTGGCGAGCTGTCCATCGTGCTGATCGAGCACGACATGACGTTGGCGCTCGACCTGGTCGGGCGGGTGCTGTGCATGGAGAACGGCACGCCGATCGCCGAGGGCACCCCCGACGAGATCAGGGCCGACGAACAGGTACAGGCGATCTACCTGAGGAGCGAGTGAGCCGATGAGCGTCCTCAGCGTGACCGGCGTGCACTGTCGGTACGGTGCGGCGGAGATACTCCGCGGCGTCGACGTCGAGGTCGGCGCCGGCGAGGTCGTCGCCCTGCTCGGCCGCAACGGTATGGGCAAGACGAGCTTGGTCAGGACCATCATGGGGATGCGGCCGCCGCAGCTCAGCGGCGGCGAGGTGACGTGGGACGGCCGCAACCTCGCCGGCCTGCCCAGCCATGCGATAGCGCGGCACGGCATCAGTGTCGTGCCGCAGGGCAGGCACGTCTTCGGCAGCCTCTCGGTGCGCGAGAACCTCACCGTGGCCGCACGCAACGGCAACGGCGACGTCTGGACGATGGAGCGCGTCCTCGACTTCTTCCCGCGGTTGCAGGAACGCATCGACAACGCGGGGAGCAACCTCTCCGGCGGCGAGCAACAGATGCTCGCCATCGGCCGGGCACTGATGACGAACCCCAGGCTCGTCCTGATGGACGAGCCCTCTGAGGGGCTCGCGCCCATCGTGGTCGGCCAGATCAGGGAACGGATCGAGTCGTTGAAGGGCGGCCGGCTCACCATCCTGCTCGTGGAACAGAACCTGGGCCTGGCCATGCGGGTCGCCGACCGCGTCTACATCCTCGGCGAGCACGGCGCGATCGTCTGGCACGGCACTCCGGCCGAGCTCGACGCGGACAGTGCCACAAAGAAGAACCACCTCGGTGTGTAAGGACAACAGATGAGACATCGGATGCGAGCCCTGGCAGCGACGGCGGCCGTCGCACTCGTCGCAGTGGCGTGTGCACCTCCGGACCCGGGTGGCAACACCGGCGGCGACGACGACACCGTGACCATCGGGTTCCTGCGCCCGGCCACCGGACCCAACGCGGCGCCCGGCAGGGACATGGAACGCGGCTGGAAGCTGTACTGGAAGGAACACGGCGAGAAGGTCGCAGGCAAGCAGGTGAAGACCGTCATGGAGGACACCGCGGGCAACCCGTCCATCGGGCTGAACAAGGCCCGTGAGCTGATGACCAACTCCGAAGCCGACATCATCGTCGGGCCGATGCTGGCCAACGTCGGCCTTGCCGTGGCGGACGCGGTAAACCGCGAGAAGGTGCCGATGGTCGTGCCCATCGTGTCGGCGGACGACCTCACCCAACGCAAGCCGTTGCCGTACGTCGTGCGCATGGCAGGTTGGTCGAGCAGCCAGACGACCCATCCGCTCGGTGAGTACGCCGCGGTCGACCGCAAGTACAAGACCGCCGTGACGATGTGCAGCGACTACGCCTTCGGCCACGAGAGCTGCGGCGGGTTCACCAACACCTTCACCGACGAGGGTGGCAAGATCCGCAAGAAGCTGTGGAACCCGTTGGGAACACAGGAGTTCGGGACGTACATGGCGCAGATCAAGCAGGCCAAGCCCGATGTCGTGTTCACCGAACAGGTCGGCGTCGACAGCGTGCGGTTCGTCAAGGCGTGGAACGAGTTCGGCATGAACAAGACGGGCATCGAGCTGCTGACCAACGAGACGGTGGTCGACCAGGCGGCACTGCGCAGCATCGGTGAGGGTGCGCTCGGTATCACCTCCGTGGGCCACTTCGCCGACGGTCGCGAGACACCGGACACGAAGAAGTTCGTGGACGCGTACAACGGCGAGTACGACGAGTTCCCCTCGTACTACGCGGCGGGCATGTACACCGCCGCGCGCGGCGTCACGAAGGCGCTCGAGGACCTCGACGGCGACACGTCGGACCGCAAGAAGGTCGTGGACACGCTGAAGGACGTGCAGCTGGACGAGACACCGTTCGGCCCTGAGTACCTCGACGAACAGGGCAACCCGGTGTTCAACGTGTACATCCGCGAGGTGCAGAAGCGCCGCGGCGAGGTGATGAACGTGCCGGTGAAGACGTACAAGGAGGTCGGCCAGTTCTGGAAGTACCCGGAGGAAGAGTTCCTCGACCACCCGGTCTACAGCAAGGAGTACCAGGGCGAAGGCAGGTGGCCACAGCCGACCGAGTAGCTACGACGTGGGGATGCCGGCGGCCTGCGCGAGGACGGCGTAGACCGCCGCCGCATCCTGGCGTTCCCTGCCCTGTGCCAGCGCCGCGAAGTGCACCTGGGCCGCGGACGCGAGTACCGGCACCGGGCAGTCGAGCGACGCCGCGAACGCCTGGATCAGCGAGAGGTCCTTACGGAAGATGGCCAGGTCCGCGGACGGCTCGTCCCACGACTCCTCGACCATCACCGGTCCACGCACCTCGAGCATCCGGGAGTTGCCCGCGCCCTGGGTGAGGGCTTCCAAGGCCATCTCCTGGTCGACGCCCGCCTTCTTGGCGAGCACCAGGGCTTCCGCCGCGGCCACGTTGTGCACGGCGACGAGCAGGTTGGCGAGGAACTTCAGCTTGCTGCCCGCGCCGAACTCGCCGACGTAACGGTGGGTGCGGGTGAACCCGGAGAGCACCGGCGTCAGCCGGTCGTAAGCGGCGCGGTCGCCGCTGACGTAGACGACGATGTCGCGGTTGCGTGCCTGGCTGCCGGTGCCGCTCACCGGGCAGTCGAGCAGCTGGCCGCCGGCCTGCTCGACGAGCTCGGCCGCCCGGGTCTTCACCTCGATGGCGAGCGTGCTCGTCTCCATCACGAGTGCGCCGGTGGCGGCGATCTCGGCAGCGACGTCGAGCAGTGCGGCGCCGCTGTCGAGCGACGTGATGACGACGTCGGCGCGCTCGCCGACCGCGCCGACGGACGCTGCCGGTGTGCCGCCGCCGTCGGTGAACGCGCGCAGCCGCGCCTCGTCGATGTCGTAGCCGACCACGGCATGACCGTCGTGCATCAGGTTGGTGGCGAACGCCGAGCCCATGTTGCCCAGCCCGACGACACCCACGGTGTCACCCATCGTGCACCTCTTCCCGGTTGCCTACGTGCGTGGCGACCACGCCGTTGTCGCCGTCGACCGCGGCGATGCCGCCCGCGCGCGCGGTACGGACGAGTGACTCGTCGACGCCGCAGCCGACGACTGCTGGCAGGTTGAGCGATCTGGCGACCTCGACCAGGTGCGCGGCCGGGCTGCCGCCGAACGTGATCAGGCCGCTCGCGTCCCACAGCAACGGAGCCAGGTGCGGTAACGGTCGCGGCGCGACGAGCACCGCCCTCGCCGGGGTGCCGCCGGCACCCTTCGGCGCCGCCGAAGGGACGCCGTCGACGTAGACCAGCGGACCGGCGCCGATGCCCGGCGCCGCCGGCGTGCCGCGGACCTGCTCGCCGTGCGCCATGACGGACGCGTACGCGAGCGGCTCCGCCCGCAACCGGTCGCCGCGGCTCGTGGCGCGCTGCATCAGCTCGTGCGCGGCATGCGGCGACTCGACCTCGGCGGCGGGCAGTTCGAGCGGCTCGGCCGCCGGTTCTGTGGCGGCCGTGCACTGCAGCAGGTGCAGTCGGCCGTCCACCGACGCCCACTCGATCCGGTCGTCGCCGAGCCGGTCACGTACGTCGACGGCGAGGTCGGCGACCGCGTGCAGCAGCTCGGCGTCGAACGGCCACTGCGCCGCCTGCACGGCGCCGTCCGACGTGCGGCGGGCCAGCTGCCCCGGGTCCCACCCGTGCAGCAGTGGCACCGGGTCGCCGGCGACCGCCACCACGGTGACCGTGCCGTCGGGTGCGACATCCGCGGTGCCGCCGTGCGTCGGCCGCAGCCGCGGCTGCACGAGCACCGCCAGGCGAGGTTCCGCACCGCCGAGACGGGCGCTGCGCTCCAGCGCGTCCCTGCCGAGCGCGGACGCCCAGACACCGCGTACGGCGGTGAGGACGTGGTCAGGCGCGACGTCCAGGTAGGACGTGAACGCGCCCGACCAGTTGCCGGTGCCCTCCCACGGCGACGACGAGCGAACCACGACTGGGTCGCCGAGCGCCCGTGCCTGCGCGGGCAGCTCGGCCAGGTCGCTGGTGTCGGCGTCCATCACCGCGAGCTGGCCGCCGTGCGCGCCGGCGGACGGCACCAGCGCGAAGCCGTCGTGCAACGGCTGTGCGCTGCGGGATGCCGGCACCACGCGGCCGGGCAGCACCGGCATCCCGAGGGCAAGCGCCTGCGCGAGACGCGCCGCCTTCGCGCCGGCCACCGAAGGGTCCGCGCACGCGGGGTCGGTCAGCGGCAGAGTGGTCACGGTGACCGCGCCTCAGCCGGCGACCGTGATCTGCTGCACGGGGAAGGTGGAGATGAGCTCCGTCCGGTCCTCGTGCACGATGAGCATCTCCTCGATCCGGACGCCGAACTCGTGCACCTTGCCGTGCTGCGTCTCCAGCGCGAACACCATGCCCGGCTCGATCTCCTGCGGGTGGTCGAGCGACCAGATCCGCGACGTGACCGGCATGTCGTACTGGGCGAGACCGAGGCCGTGCCCCCACAGGTTCGCGGCCGCCTGGTCCTCGTCCTCGTAGCCCCACGTCTCCATCGCCGACGGCCACTTCTCCGCGATGTCCTTGGTGGTCGCACCCGGGCGCACGGCCTCGATCGAGTCGTAGAGCCACTTCAGCGCGGTGTCGTAGTAGCGCCGCTGCTCGTCGGTCGGCTGGCCGCCCACGCAGTACGTGCGGTAGTAGCACGACTTGAAGCCGTTCCAGGTGAGCGCGGCCAGGTCGATGATGACGATCTCGCCCGGCAGGATGATGCGGTCGGAGAAGTTGCGCCAGTTCGGCCACGCGTTCGGCCCGGACGACACGATGATGTCCTCGACGTCCTCCATCCCGGGGATGTCGTAGAGGTACTTCATGCCGAAGGCCGTCACCTGGTTCTCCGTCAGGCCCGGCTTGAGGAACTTCGAGAACTCGTAGTGCAGGACGTCACCGATGGCGCCGACGACCCGCATCGCCTCCTGCTCGTCCTTGTTCTTGACCGAGCGGGCCTCCATCATCGGCGTCATGCCGTCGGTCCAGGTGATGCCGGCGCGGTCGAACGCCTTGATCATGTTGATGTCGATGAAATCGACGCCTACCGGGTGGTCCTTGACGCCGGCCTCCTCGAGCGCCTCGAGCAGCGCGCGGGTGAACTTGTCCACCTGCATCTGCGAGGCCGGGCCCGCGGCGCCCTTGATCCACGAGAACGAGTGCCGGACGTTCTCCGCCGGCAGCCACGGCGAGTGCTTCTCGATGTGGATGCCGATGTCGCCCTGCTCGAACAGGATCGGCTCCCTGCCCTCGACGAGGACCGCGTAGCGCAACCCGGGCTTCAGCCTGTTCCACCCGGGCGTCAGCGTGGAGGTGATGTAACGGACGTTCTCGTCGTACATGCACAGCACCGCGCCAAGGCCGTGCCGCTGCATGGCGTCGCGCGCGCGGGCGAGCCGGAACTCGCGCATCCGGGACCAGTTGATCCGCTCCTGCCAGTCCATGCTGACGCTGCCGAAAGAAGCCATCCGGTTCCTCCTCGAACCACCGCTTGAATCACCAGGCACCTACATCGTGCAATATATAAGATGTCAGGGTCTCGCACTAGAGCTCGGGTGGGTGCGAATCGGCGGCGTGATGAGATAATAACGACTTTGCATGATGTCTGTTGACGACCTAGGACTGGCCATGTCTGAGTGCTCCCTCCTCGATTTCTCGCAGCCGCGGCGTACGGCGCATCAGTTTGTGCGGGAGACGTTGCGTCGGGCGATTTTGTCGGGGGCGTTGGTGGGGGGTTCGCGGTTGGTGCAGGCGGATTTGGCGGGGCAGTTGGGGGTGTCGACGACG
>WHTA01000102.1 GCA_009379825.1 Streptosporangiales bacterium | reverse complement strand
TATCAGCGGTCGGAACAAGGTGGCGGGGCCAGCGGCCAAGCCACCAGAGCCATCGAGGGCAGCCAGCATGAAAGCCATACCGGCCCTGCCTGCACACCCCGATCATTCCGGACGACCGGAGGCACACCAGAAAGGTAGGGCAGCGTGATCGTGACGAAAGTCTGCCACCTGCTCGCCCCGTCGACGGCCGCGGCTTCCAACACTTCACCGGACTGGCTCTGCAGGCCGGCGAGGATCAGCAACATCATGAACGGCGTCCACTGCCAGACCAACGCGACGATCACAGAAAGCAGCGGGCTCTCCGTCGCCCAGGAGAACTCCTGCACACCGAACGGGCTGAGCACGAAGTTCACCACGCCGAAAATCGGGTCGAACATCGACGTCTTCCACAGCAACGCCGTCGCCACCGGCATCACGAGGAACGGCGTGATCAGCAACGTACGCACCACGCTGCGACCACGGAACGGCCGGTCGAGCAGTAGGGCGAGCACGATGCCGAACAGCATCGCCGCCAGCACGCAGCCGACCGTGATGGCGATCGAGTTCAACGCAGCGGCCCGGAACGTGCGGTCGGCGAAGACGGCCGCGTAGTTCGACAACCCGACGAACTGCCTCGACCCCGGGCGTACCAGGTTCCACGACTGGGTGGAGTAGTAGATGGTGGCGAGGAAAGGCAGCTGCGTGACGAGGATCGCGAAGATCAGTGCGGGCAGCAGCGGCGCGCGTCGTAGCCAGCCGTCCTTGCGCTCGGTCTCGCGCACCACCTGCGGCGTCACCACATCGGCCGTCACGGTAGTCATCTCTGCCTACTCTCGATAGCTCTCGCCAACGCTCTCCGCGTATCCCTGTGCTTGCCCCAGCGCCTCGTCGACGGTGCTGTTCCCTGCGATGGCGGCGGAGATCTGCTGACTCGTCCTGGTGCCGAGATCCTGGAACTCGGGGATCCGCAGGAACTAGATGCCCTCGTACGGCACCTGCTGGACGGTCGGCTTCCGCTCGTCGGCCCCCTGCAGGGCGCGCAACGTCGGCTGCGCGTACGCCTTCGCGGCCTTCTCGACCTGTGGGATCTCGTACGTGGACTGCCTGCTGCCCGGTGGCACCCGTGCCCAGCCGAGCTCCTCGCCGACGGTCCTTATGTACTCCTTGTTCGTCATCCAGGAGATGAAGTCCCACGCGGCCTGCTTGTTCGGCGTGGTCTTCGGGATGCCGAGCGACCAGGTGTACAACCAGCCGGCGGCGTCGGTGCGCTCCACCGGAGCGGGCGCGTAGCCGGTCTTCCCCGCGACCTTGCTGGCCTCGGGATCCTCGATGGTGCTCACCATCGACGTGGCGTCGTACCACATCGCCGCCTGGCCCTGGCTGTACCTGTTGAGGCAGTCACCGAAGTTGCTCGCCGCCACACCCGCCTGGCCGCTCTCCCGCACGGTGTCGACGTAGAACTGCACGGCCTCCTTCACCTCGGGGGAGTCGAGCTGCGCGTTCCAGTTCTCGTCGAACCAGCGGCCGCCGAACGTGTTGATGACCGTGTTGAGCGGCGCGAGCAGCTCGCCCCAGCCCGGGATGCCGCGCAGGCAGATGCCCGCGACACCGTTCTTCGGGTCGTTGAGCTTCTTCGCTAGCCGCGCGACGTCGTGCCAGGTGGGCTTCGCCGGCATCGTCACGCCGGCCTTGGCGAACAGGTCTTTGCGGTACGCGAGGAACGACGACTCGCCGTAGAACGGCGCGGAGTACATGTCGCCCTGGTACGACACGGCGTCGCGGATCGACGGGATGAAGTCGCCCGAGTCGTAGCCTCCTCGGCCTCCATGAACGGCTGCAGGTTGGCGAGCCACTTGTTCTCGGCCCACATCTTCGTCTCGTAGTTGCTGATCATCGCGACGTCGTACTCGCCGCCGCCGGTGGAGACGGACGTGGTGATCTTTGCGCGTGCCTCGTTCTCCGGCAGCGACACGAAGTTCAGTTTTATGTCGGGGTGCTCCGCGGTGAACTGCTTCGACAGCGCGATCGCGTCCTCCATCTGCGGGTTGGACACGATCGCGATGGTGAGCTGTGTACTGTCACCGGCACCGCCGAGCGCGCCGGCACCCGCGCAACTGGTGAGGACGCCGAGCATCGCAACCAGCGCGACGATCGATCTGAGGGTGCTCCGCACCATTGCCTGCCCCTCCTAGCGTAGTGCTACCCGGCCGATGGATCGATCTGCACTTTGAACCCCGCGCCGTCGCGCACCCGTTGCAGCGCCTCGGGGAACTGCGACAGCGGCAACGTCGCGCTGACCAACGGAGCGACCTGCACCGCGCCGGACGCGACCAGGTCGAGCGCCTTGCCGTAGCTGTTGAGCACGGCCATCGAACCGACGATGGTGATCTCGTCGTTGTAGATACGGAACGGCGACAGGTTGACCCTGGCCTCCGCGGCCGCGACGCCGAAGATCTGCAACCGGCCGCCACGGCGCAGCGCGTCGAACGCGGCCTCGATTGCCGGCGGCGCGCCGGTCGCGTCCACCGCCACGTCGAACGGCGGCGCGTCCAGCTCCTCGACCGAGGCGGCCGTCGCGTGGGCAGCCAGCTCGGTGGCCATCGGCAGCTTCGCGGTGTTGCGGTCGACGACGCTGACCACACCGCCGGCGCGGATCGCGAGCTGCTGGATGAGCAGCCCCATGGTGCCGGCGCCGACCACGAGCACCCGGTCGCCGACCTCGACACCCAGCCGCTGGATGCCGTGCACCGCGCACGACACCGGCTCGACGAGCGCTGCTTCGGCCCAGCCGAGCTCGTCGGGCAGGGCGTACACGGTGTGCGCGGGCACCGACACGTACTCGGCGAACGCCCCGTCGACGGTGTCGCCGGTGGCGCCCCAGTTCTCGCAGAGGTTGCCGCGGCCCCGGCGGCACTCGGCGCACCGGCCGCAGAACAGCGACGGGTCGACGGCCACCCGGTTGCCGACGCGCGCGTTCGCGACGGCCGCACCGACCGCGACGACCTCGCCGGCGAACTCGTGGCCGGGAACGATCGGGTACGGGGTGGGCGGGAACTCGCCGTCCGCGATGTGCAGGTCGGTGCCGCAGATGCCGCACGCGCCGACCCGGACGACGACGTCACCGGCACCCGGCGTGGGGTCGACTACGTCGGTGACCTCGATCGTGCCCGGCTCGCGGATCACCGCTGCCCGCATCTCGCCTCCTCGCGTTATGCTCATATGAGCGTATCCTCGCTCGAACGAGTTAGATGAGTAGAACGTGACGCAGCCGCTACTGTCAAGAGTCGACGGCACAGGAGGACGATGAGCACGCAGCGACCGACCGGACGACTCGGCCCGGCGGAGCTCGTCCAGCTGACCACCGTCGCCCGCCGCTTCCACCTGGACCAGCGGACCAAGGTGCAGATCGCCGACGAGTTCGGGCTGAGCAGGTTCAAGGTCGCCCGGCTGCTCGAACGGGCGCAGGCCGAGGGCCTGGTGCGGATCGAGATCGGTCGCCCGGCGGAGATCGACACCGACCTCTCCGAGGCCGTACGGAGCCGGCTCGGGCTCGCGCACGCCATCGTCGCCGACGTGCACGACGACGACCTCGCCGCCATCCGCAGGGAGGTCGCGAGGGTCGCCGCGGACCACCTCGGTGAGCTGACGGAACCCGGTGACGTCGTCGGTCTCGCCTGGGGGCGCGCGCTGCACGAACTGACCACCCAGCTGGGCAGGCTGCCGCAGTGCGTCGCAGTGCAGCTGTGCGGTGCGCTGCCCCGTACAGACGTGGATGCCAGCAGCGTGGACATCACCCGGCGGCTGGCGGACGCGGCGCACGGCTCCGCCGTGACGTTCTACGCGCCGCTGCTCGTCCCGGACGCCGACACTGCCGCGGCGCTGCGCGGCGAGCCTGGCATCGCCGAGGCCCTCGCGCACTACCCGCGGCTGTCCGTGGCGGTGGTGTCCATCGGCGCGTGGGAACCGGAGCTGTCCACCGTCTACGACGCGCTGACCGAGGACGAGCGAGCTGCGCTGCGCGACGCCGGCGCGGTCGCGGAGACCTGCGGGATCGTGCTGGCCGCCGACGGGCAGCCGCTCGAGCCAGGGCTGCGCGACCGGGTGATCGGCGTCAGCCCCGACGAACTGCGCACCACCGACCGGGTGGTCGCCATCGCCTACGGCGACCAGAAGGCGGACGCCGTACGCGTCACCCGCCGGGCCGGCATCGGGACCTCGCTCGTCACCCACACCGCCCTGGCGAAACGCCTGCTCGCCGAGGACTGACCGCCCCCGACGACCGCCCCTACGCGGGCACCACCGTTGCTAGGTTGCCAGGATGTGGATCTCTGGGCGCGGCCGGCGGTCATCCTTCCCCCGTTCGGCCTGAGCTACCAACCCAACCGCCTGCAGCAGTTCGTGGGCGGCAAGACAGGTGCACACCTCTACGGGGTCTCCGCATTGGTCGACACCGGGGCCGATGGCCCCGGAATCCGACAGTGGGGCGTCCACACGATCGTCCAGCCGTTGCCAGAGCGGGCCCTTCCCGGCGACCCGGTACCGGATGGCGGCCTCGACGACGCGGCCCGCCGCCTGGTCAGCGAGCGCTGGGGCTTGAACGCCGAGACCGCCACGTTCCAGAACACGCGGACGGAGACCGGGGGTCGGCTGATCACCGGTCGCCCCGAGGACCTCAGCATGGGCAGGTTCGAGCAGCACGAGCACCATCTGATCTCCGCGGCGGAGCGGTGGGAGAAGACGCTCAAGTCGGGCCTGACCGACCAGAACCTCGAGACGGCCGCGCGCCGCATCGCCCCGTTCCTCGGCGGGGCCATGAAGCGGGACAACTTCGAGCTCACCGCGCCTTCGGGCCCCACGGACCTGCAGACCCACCTCGACCAGCTGCACCGCCAGGTCGGCGAGGAGCTCCGGGTGGGGCCGAGCCATGGCCGCGCGACCGACTGGTTGACGCAGGGGGAGTGCGTACCCGCGCAGGTACCCCAGGGGCACACCGAAAACGTCCAGAGGTGGCGGGAGACCCGTAGTGCGGGCGAAGCCCGTGGCACGCTCGACCGGACGGGTAGCGGACGCGGGGAGTCCCGGTGAGCTAGCCATCGCCAGGCGGCCCGCTGGATAGGGTGGGTGCCGTGCCGTCCTCACCCCGCCTGGTAGCCACCGACCTCGACGGTACGTTGCTCCGCTCCGACGGCACCGTCTCGCCGCAGACCCGCGCGACCCTGCACACGCTGCGCGCGGCCGGCATCGACGTGGTGTTTGCCACCGGTCGGCCGCCGCGGTGGATGCCCGACCTGCTGGAGCACGTGGCCGGCGCCGGCCTGGCGGTCTGCTCGAACGGCGCGCTGCTCGTCGACCTGCACCGGCGTGAGGTGCGCAGGGCGGCCATGTTCACGTCCGCGCAGGTGGCGGAGATCGTGCACTCGGTGTCCGCCCGAATGCCGGACGCGGCGTTCGCCGTCGACTACGGCTGGGAGTTCGCCGCGCAGCGCAGGTACGAGCCGATCGAGCCGCACGTGCCGGTCGAGACGGTCGCCGAGCTCGCCGCGCGTCCGGCGGTGAAGCTGCTGGTCAAGTACCGGGTGATGGACTCCGACGACCTGCTCGCCGAGCTCTCCGCGACGCTGGACGGGCAGGCGACCTGCACCCACTCGGGGATCGGCACCGGCCTGGTCGAGATGAGCGTCCCCGGCGTGACGAAGGCGACCGCCCTGGCCGAGCTGTGCGCCGACCGCGGCATCGACGCGGCCGAGGTGGTGGCGTTCGGCGACATGCCGAACGACCTGCCGATGCTCGCCTGGGCCGGCCGCGGATACGCGATGGCCAACGCCCACCCGGCGGTGCTCGCGGCCGTACCAGACCGGGCACCCGCCAACGACGCCGAGGGCGTCGCGCGCATCCTGCAGGACCTACTCGAAGGCCACGAGCTCACCGCCCCCGCCTGAGGCTCTGAAGGTCAGAGCTACGGGCGGGAGCCACCGGCCAAGTCCTGCTCGAAGGCGACGAGCTCACCACCCGCGCCTGAACGCCAGCAGGTCAGAGGTACCGGCCGGAACCCCCCGGGCATGTTCTGCTCGAAGGCGACGAGCTCACCACCTGCGCCTGAACGCCAGCAGGTCAGAGGTACGGGCCGGAGCCGCCGGCATGTTCTGCTGCGCAGGCGACGAACTCACCACCCCGCCTGAACGCCACAAGGTCAGAGCTACCGGCCAGAGCCACCGGCCAAGTCCTGCTCGAAGGCGACGAACTCACCACCCGCGCCTGAACGCCAGCAGGTCAGAGGTACCGGCCGGAACCCCCCGGGCATGTTCTGCTCGAAGGCGACGAACTCACCACCCGCGCCTGAACGCCAGCAGGTCAGAGGTACGGGCCGGAGCCGCCGGGCATGTTCTGCTGCGCATCCTGCTGGCTGGCGCCAGGAGGCAACGCCCGCCGCATCTGCTCCAGTTGCGCCCGCGCGGCCATCTGCTGGGCGAACAGCGCCGTCTGGATGCCGTGGAAGAGCCCCTCCAGCCAGCCGACCAGCTGTGCCTGGGAGATCCGCAGCTCCGACTCGCTCGGCGTCTCCTCGCCGGTGAACGGCAGGCTGAGCCGCTCCAGCTCGGCGACGAGCTCCTCGGACAGGCCGTCCTCGAGCTCCTTGATCGACGACCGGTGGATCTCGGCCAGCCGGGCGCGGCCCTTCTCGTCCAGCGGCGCCGCCCTGACCTCCTCGAGCAGCTGCCTGATCATGTTGCCGATGCGCATCACCTTGGCCGGCTGCTCGATCATCTCGCCGAGCGCTTCGCCCGTCGCGGCGCCGTCGTCGCCGGCGGCCTGGCCACCCTGCATCGCCATGCCGCCCGGCCCGATCACCATGACGCGCGGTGTGCCACCCGACTCGTCGCCCTCCCCGGGCCGTCCAGGGTGTCCGCTACCCATCGTCACAGTTACCTCCTGCTGGTCTGCGTCGCGACGAGCGTAGCCGTCGCCTTCCCATCCTGCCCCAGCACCGGGCTCAGCTGCGACGTCGATGCCTCCGGCAGCCGGGACTCCAGTAGGCTCCGAGGACGATGAAGCAGATCAGTACCCTGCCCCTGTCGCTGCCGGTTCGGGCCTTCCGTCTCTACGCCCGCTACTGGCTGCCGCTGCTCGTCTGGTACCTGCTCGGCCGGGGCCTGCACGATGTGCTGCTCGAGGTGGCCGCGCACCTCAACCGGTTCAACGCGATCTTCGCGTACTCCGCCGTGAGCGTGGCCGCGCTGTGCTGGATCGCCGGCTTCGTGCTGATGTTCCACGTCGTCCAGCCGGCGCTGCCGACCGTCTCGTCCCTCCAACCGTCGGGCGAGCGCGGGTTGCGCTCGCACCTGCGGGCCGTCGGGCTCGCGATGCTGCCGTTCCTGCTCGTGTACTCCTCCTGGGAGCTGTTCGAGGACGACGTCCGCCGGGTCGAGTACCGGAGCTGGGAGCTGGACCCGTTCGGCAGCGGCCCGGAGCGCACCGACTTCACGCTGTGGTTCGCGGGCGCGGCCGTCGTGGCCTGGCTGATCGTCAAGCTGATGGAAGGCATCACCAGGCGCACGCTCAACCCGGTCAGCGCGCTGTTCGCCGCGGTGTTCGAGGCGCTGTGGATGTTCTTCGCCGTCTTCGGCATCTCGCAGCTGCTCAAGGCCGGCCTGGCCTGGCTGGGCAACACCCTCGCCTGGCAGAACTTCGCCGAGTTCTGGAGTTTCACCGACGGGCTGGGTCCGATCCTCCCGATCAGGTTCCACGACGTGCTCGGCCTCGACTTCGGCTGGCTGAGCATCGCGTACGAGCCGCTGCGCAACGGCATCATCCTGCCGATCGCGTGGCTGGCCATCTGCGGCGTCTGCTACGGCCGGGAGATGGAGGACGTCCGCGTCCTCGTCGACCGGCGCCGGTTCGCGCGCGTCGTCGAACGGTACGAGGAGAAGGCACCGAACGTCGTCAAGCGGTGGGCGCGCCGCTTCCCACCGGCCGGTGTCAGGGAGAAGTACTACCCGCCGCTGCACGCCATCCGGCTGATGCTCGCGGCGAGCGTGCCGGCGTTGCTGCTGTTCTGCGTCTTCTACAGCCTGTTCGAGCTCGGCGGCGTGGTGCTCACCCAGTCGGTCGTCACGGTGATCGGCCCGCACAACGGCGGCCTGTTCTGGCAGGAGGTGCAGCCGCTGGTGAGCATGGCAACCGACGCGATCATCGAGTCGCTGCGCGTCTGCCTGCTCGCGGTGACCTTCGACCTCGCGATCTCCAGGTTCACCGCAGCCAAGGACGCGGCGAAGGCAGAACCCACACCGGAACCGGCCGTACGTGACCTACTGGCCGGAAAGAACTGACGCCTAGCCGGCCGGGCGGAAGCGCAGCGGTCGCGGGTCCTTGTAGAAGTCCAGAGTGGGGTAGAGCTCGGCCTTCTGGGCGCGCTCCTTGGGCACGTAGTACCCCATGTAGAAGGTGTACCACTCGCCTTCAGGCGGGTTGACCTCCTTGAACTTCTTGTTCGTCCGACTGCCGGTGCAGGTGGTAGACGCGCTCTCGGGGATGTACGGCTTGCTGAGCGTCTCCGACTTCCAGTTCCAGCCCTCGTCGTCCTCGATCTTCGACTCGCAGCTGATGAACTTGAGCTTCTTCGCCCTGGCCCGGTCGTCGATCCGGCCGCGGAACTTCGCGACGACGACCACGGCCCCCTCGGGCACTTGGGAGATGCTGAAGCTGTCGTCACTCGACGGCTGCTTGATCTGCACGCCCTGGAACTGCACGGTCGCCGCGCCGATCTTCGCCTGCTCACCCTGATCCACGTCGACCTTGAGGTCGGCTTCTTTCCAGACGTTGTACCCGTCGTACCCAAAGCCGATGACGAGCGCGATGGGCAGCGCGATGAGATAGCCGCGGGATCGGCGTAGCCACTCCCTCACCGTCAGCCGCCCTCCTCAGTCACTGATCGTCATGGATGCCGGCGCGTCGTCGACCAGCTCGTCGGCGCGGGCCTGGTCGACGCCGAGCGGGATCACTGCCTGGCTGTCCCACAGCGGCACCCCGAACAGCCCTTCGTTGCCGACCACCAACCGGGCGTCCACCAGCTGCGACTTCGGCACCTCGAACGCGACCATGCCCTTGTGCGTGAAACCGGGCTCACCGTTGATGGAGCTGGTGACCGGGAGGCTCGGCCGCAACGACGCGCGGTACCTGGTGTTGTTCGAGCTGTACAGCGAGACGTCCAGCGACTCGTTCTCCCGCACCGGCTCGAACTCGAACTCCACGACGATCCAGGTGGCCGAGCTGGCCAGCTTCTTGTCCAGAAACCCTTCCATCTTCAGCATCTTCGCCGAGCGGAGGTCGGAGAACATGACGGTGCCCTCGCGCATCTCGATGGGTGCGCCGAGCCTGCCCACGGTCTTGAACCCCGGCGCGAACTGGTTCTGTGCCTTGGACGGCTTGGCCAGCTGGATACCGACCACGAGCACGACCATGCCGAGGCAGAGCAGCACGGTGAGCAGTGAGCGCTTGCTCAGATGCGTGGTGATGCTCATTGGCGCCACCGCAGGTCCCCGTGGCCACCCATCACGTCTCCCGCACCACGGGCACGTCGACGGTCAACCACGGCCGTGGCGACATCCACTTGTACCGCTCCTCGAAGAAACTCTCCATCCACACCCGGCGCTGCAGGGTGATGGTCAGGTTGTTCCCGACCTTCGCCGCCTGCTCGTCGGGAATGGCCCAGATCAGCTGCATTGTCTCTGGCACGCCAGGGATCAGCGACCCGGCGGACGAGTTGTCGCGCACCATCCCTGCGTCGTCCGGCTCCCGCTTCTTCGGGAAGACCGGCTTGCCCAGCAGGAACAGCTCGTCGAACGTGAACACCGTGTCCTTGCTGCGGTTCTCCAGGGTGGCCTGCAGGACCAGGTAGGTCATGCCCTTCTTGTCGTCGAAGCTGCTCGTCGGGTGCTTGTCGACGAGCTTCGCGCCGATCACCTTGATGGAGAGCTCGCCGTACGCGACCGTCTTGCCCGCCTCGACCTTCGGCAGCGGCTCCTTCGGCTGCTGCTCGAACCCACCGAACAGCCACGTCGGCACGATGACGGCGGCGACGAAGGCCAGCACGAAGAGCAGCACAGCCGCTTCGACGCCGTACCCCCAGAAGGCCTGCTTCCGCGCCCCGCCGCGGGCAGGCGGCTGCGGTGGCGCGGGAGGTGGAGCAGTCACATCGGCAGAGTGTAGCTGCCGGCGCCGCGGCCATGTCCCCGCCGCAGCCTTGCTGAGCGGCGCACCTCGGAGCCCGCCTAGCCTTCGGTGGCCAGCAGGATCTTGCCGAAATGGGTGCTCGACTCCATCAGCGCATGCGCGGCGGCGGCCTCGGCCATCGGCATCGTCCGGTCGACCACCGGGCGCACCTGGCCGCTCTCAACCAGCGGCCAGACGTTCTCCGTCACGCCGGCGACGATGGCCGCCTTCTCCGCGAGCGGGCGGCCGCGCAGGGTCACACCGATCACCGCGGCCCGCTTCGCCAGCAGCGCACCTAGGTCGAGCTCGGCCTTGCGGCCACCCTGCAGGCCGATGATCGCCAGCCGGCCGCTCTTCGCCAGCGCCGCGACGTTCCGTGCCAGGTACTTCGCGCCGACGATGTCGAGGATCACGTCCGCGCCGGCGCCGTCGGTCTCCGCCTTGACGCGCTCCACGAAGTCCTCGCTGGAGTAGTCGATGCCGACGTCCGCGCCGAGCGTGAGGCAGCGGTCGAGCTTGTCCTGGCTACCCGCCGTGCACAGGACCTTGCCTACCTCGGCGGCCTTCGCCAGCTGGATCGCGAACGTCCCGATGCCGCTGCCGCCGCCGTGCACGAGGAAGGTCTCGCCGGCCCGCAGGCCGCCGACCATGAAGACGGTGGAGAACACCGTGCAGGCCACCTCGGGCAGGCCGGCCGCCTCCACCAGGTCGATCCCCTTGGGGATGGGCAGCAGCTGGCTGGCCGGCACCGCGACCCGCTCCGCGTAGCCGCCGCCGGCGAGCAGCGCACACACCTGGTCGCCGACCTCCCAGGCGTCCACGTCCGGGCCGAGCGCGGCGATGGTGCCCGAGCACTCCAGGCCGAGGTACGGGGAGACGCCGGGCGGCGGGTCGTAGTGGCCCTGCCGCTGGAGCATGTCCGCCCGGTTCACGGCGCTCGCTGCGACATCGAGGAGCACCTCGCCGGCACCGGGCTGCGGGTCCGGCACCTCCTGCCACTGCAGGACGTCGGGGCCGCCGGGAGTGGTCGTCACGATCGCGCGCATCGGCCTAGCCTATGGCGACCCGCCAACGCCACGGAAATGCCCGTTTTGCCGCTCCCGCGCGGCGGGCTACGCTGCCATCCGGCTGCCGGCTCCCACGGCGCCGGCCTTGGGCTTAGTCTGGGACCTTGTTGTGCGTATGTGCGGTGAGTGCCGCTCGACCGAGGGGGGCAGGGACATCGATGCGCCGAGAAGCGGGAGGAGTCCCGGATGACCGGTAACGAGTCGGATCCGTTCGCCAAGCAGGACGATCCGGACGGCACCGTCTTCGACGCGGAGAGCGCATTCGGCGACGGCGGCGCGGGCTCGTCCGACGACGCCGGCGACAACATCTGGCAGCCGCTGCCCGGCGAGGTCACCACCGACCACTCGACGCAGGTGCTGGAGAGCGACGCCTTCGGCCGGCCACTCACCCCGGAGGGCAACCTGTTCAGCGGTGGCGACGACCCCGGCCCGTGGGCGCCGCAGGAGTTCGAGGCGCCCGGCGGCGGGGAGCCGTGGCAGCACGCCGGGCCCGCGGCGCACCTGGAGCACGAGGTGCCGCCCCCGTGGGAGTTCGAGTCCGGCGGCCCAGGTGGTGAGCCGCCCGCGAGCCCGTTCGCCGCCGAACCGCCCACCTTCCACGGCGGCGCCGGCGAGCAGCAGTGGCAGCCGGCCGGCGGCGACGCACAGCAACCGTGGCAGCAGCAGGGCAACGGCCAGCAGGGCTGGCAGCCCGGTGGCTTCGCCCCGTTCGCACCCCGGCAGGGCACGGCCGAGCAGAACCCGTGGACGGCGAGCCAGCAGCAGGACGGCCCGGCGCCGCTGCCCGGCTTCGACCCGTTCGCACCCCAGCAGGGTTCGGCGCAGCAGAGCAGCCCGTTCGACCAGCCACCCGACGAGGCGCCGTTCAATGCCGACTCGTTCGCCGGCCAGGCCGAGCCGGCCGACGCCGGCTCGGCCGAGGCCCCGGAGCCGCCGGCGATGGACGACCCGTTCGCGTCCGCCGCACCGGCGGCGTCACCGTTCGACACGTCCGCGTCCCCGTTCGACGCGCCGCCGTTCGAGGACTCCGACTCGCCCGCCGCGTTCTGGCAGCCGCAGCCGGACGAGGACAGCCACCCCACCGACGCGCTGCAGCGGCCGGCCGAAGGCGACCAGCCCGGGTGGCCGGGCGGCGGCCAGGAGCAGCCCGCACCGTGGGGCGCCTGGCCGGGTGAGGCACCGCCGCCCGAGCCGCCCACGCAGCACGCCCAGCCGCAGGAGCCGCCGACCCAGCACGCGTCGCCGCGGTACGACCTGTCGCAGTTCCAGCACGGGTACCAACCGCCACCTACGCCGCAGCACGGCCAGGGCCAGCCACAGCCGCCCGCCGGTTACCCGGAGATGCCGCCGCCCGGCCAGGAGCAGGGCCAGGGCCAGCCGACCGCCGGCTACCCGGTGCAGGGCCGACCACAGCCGCCGGCCGGTTACCCGGAGATGCCACCGCCCGGGCAACCCGCGCCGCACGGCCCGCCACCGGGCCTGCCAGGGCCCGGCCAGCCGCCGGCGATCGCTGCGCAGTGGCAGCAGCTGCCGCCGCAGCAGCCGATCCCGCTCACCTCGGATCACCTCGCGCCGCAGGAGATCCTCCGACAGCGCAAGGCCGCACCCACCGGCGGTTGGCGGCGTGCCGTCTTCAAGGCCAGCGGTGGCTTGATCGACCCCGGCGAGTCGAACAAGGAAATCCAGAAGCAGCAGATGGAGACGTTCATCCGCACGCCGGTCGCCGGTGGCCACTACCGGGTCGCCGTGCTGAGCCTCAAGGGCGGCGTCGGCAAGACGACCACCACCGTCGGGCTTGGCTCGACGCTGGCCACGCTGCGCGGCGACCGGATCATCGCCGTGGACGCCAACCCCGACCGCGGGACGCTGAGCGAGAAGGTGCGCCTGGAGACCCGCGCGAACGTCCGCGACCTGCTGTCCAACAACAGTTCCGTGCAGCGCTACTCGGACGTACGGCAGTACACCTCGCAGGCGGCCAGCCGGCTCGAGGTCCTCGCGTCGGACCCCGACCCGGCCATCTCGGAGGCGTTCAGCGAGGACGACTACCGCGTCGTCGCCGACGTGCTCGAGCACTACTACTCGATCTGCCTGACCGACTGCGGCACCGGGTTGCTGCACTCCGCCATGCGGGGCGTGCTCGGCATGGCCGACCAGATCGTGCTGGTGAGCTCGGCCTCGGTCGACGGCGCACGGTCCGCGAGCGCTACCCTGGACTGGCTGGACGCGCACGACTACGGCGACCTGGTGCGTACCGGCGTCGTCGTGATGTCGGCCGTACGGCCGCAGAACAAGGCGGTGGACCTGAGCCGGCTGGAGCAGCACTTCAGCGCCCGCTGCCGCGCGTTGGTGCGCATCCCGTTCGACCCGCACCTGGAGGCCGGCGCCGAGTTCGTGCTCGAGCAGCTCAGCTCGCCGACCGCGGACGCGTACCTGGAGCTGACCGCCGCCGTGGCGGCCGGCTTCCAGCACCGGCTGCCGCGCTGAGTGGACGAGCACTACTTCAGCGCGTCGCCCACGTCCGAAGCCGGCGAGGGCGAGGTGCGGTTCACGCTTGACGGGCAGCAGCACACGCTGCGCACGGCGCGTGGCGTGTTCAGCGCCGGGCGGCTCGACCCGGGCACGGCCGTACTGCTGGAACGCGCGCCGCACCCACCGGCGACCGGCACGCTCCTCGACCTCGGCTGCGGCTACGGCCCGATCGCGTGCACTCTCGGACGCAGGTCGCCCGAGGCGCAGGTCTGGGCCGTGGACCCGAACGAGCGCGCACTGCAGCTCACCGCCGCCAACGCGGCCGACTGGGGGCTGCCGAACGTACACGCCGGGCAGCCGCCGGTCGACGTACGGTTCGACGCCATCTACTCGAACCCGCCGATCCGCGTCGGCAAGACGGCCCTGCACGACCTGCTGACCGCATGGCTGACGCGGCTGACGCCCACAGGTACGGCGCACCTCGTCGTACAACGCAACCTCGGCGCCGACTCGCTGCAGCGTTGGCTGACCGAACAGGGGTACTCGTGCGTACGGCTGTCGAGCGCCAAGGGGTACCGCGTATTCGCGGTGCAGGCGGACGTCAGCTGAGGTTCAGCACGGCGATCCCGAGGAACACCACGACGGTGGCGGCGATCCGCGGGTGGCCGAACCGCTCGCGGAAGACCACGGTGCCGATGATCGCGCCGACGATGATGCTCGTTTCGCGCAGCGCCGCGATGGGTGCGAGCGGCCCCTGGGTCTGCGCCCACAGCACCAGCCCGTACGCGAGCAGGCTCAAGGCACCGCCGCACAGCCCGTGCCACAGCCGCGGCCGGAGCTGGCCGACGAGCTTCCGGCCGCGCATGCCGAACGCGATCACGGGGATGGCGACGCATTCGAGCAGCACCAGCCAACCGGTGTAGCCGAGCGCGCTGCCGGCCGTCCGTACGCCGATGCCGTCCACCGTGCTGTACGTCGCGATCGCCAGGCCGGTCGCGGGCGCCGCAAGCACCGCAGGCAGCTCCCGCCGTCCCGGCCGGCCGCCGAGGAACACCAGGCTGCCGAGCCCGACCGACACGACGACCACCCCGACCAGCTCGGCCACCGGCGGCACCTCACCGACGAACACCGCCGCGAGCACGGTGACGAGCAACGGCGACGTACCGCGCGCGAGCGGGTAGACCTGGCCGAACTCAGCGAGCCGGTACGCCTTCATCAGCAACAGGTTGTAGACCACGTGCAGTACGACCGACGTCCCCAGGTAGGGCCAGCTCGCCACCGGCGGGACGGGTGCGAGCACGACGAGCGGGACCG
>WHTA01000101.1 GCA_009379825.1 Streptosporangiales bacterium | reverse complement strand
GTGGACATCTGCCAGTTCCGGCCGATGGCGTCCTTGGCCTGCACGGAGATCTTCGGGCCGTAGTACGCGGCGCCGCCCGGGTCGGGCACGAGGTCCAGGCCGGACTCCTCGGCGGCCTGTGCGAGCGCGTCGGTGGCCAGCGCCCACTCCTCGGTCGACCCGATGAACTTGTCCGAGTCGTCGCGGGTGGAGAGCTCCAGGTAGAAGTCGTCGAGCCCGTAGTCGCGCAGCAGCGACAGCTCGAAGGCGAGCACCGCCTTGATCTCGTCGCCCATCTGCTCCTTGGTGCAGTAGATATGCGCGTCGTCCATGGTGAGCCCGCGCACCCTGGTGAGTCCGTGCACGACCCCGGACTTCTCGTACCTGTAGACGGTGCCGAACTCGAACATCCGCAGCGGCAGCTCCCGGTACGACCGCCCGCGCGACCTGAAGATCAGGTTGTGCATCGGGCAGTTCATCGCCTTGAGGTAGTAGTTCGTGCCCTCGAACTCGATCGGCGGGAACATGGTGTCCGCGTAGTACGGCAGGTGTCCCGAGGTGTGGAACAGCTGCTCCTTGGTGATGTGCGGCGTGTTCACGAACTCGTAGCCGGCGTCCTCGTGCCGCTTGCGGGAGTAGTCCTCCAGCTCCCGGCGCAGGATGCCGCCCTTGGGGTGGAAGATCGCCAGCCCGCTGCCCAGCTCGTCGGGGAAGCTGAACAGGTCGAGCTCCGCACCGAGCTTGCGGTGGTCGCGCCGCTCCGCCTCGGCGATCCTGTCGGTGTACGCCTTCAGCGCGTCCTTGCTCTCCCACGCGGTGCCGTAGATGCGCTGCAGCTGCGGGTTCTTCTCGCTGCCCCGCCAGTACGCACCGCCGGTACGCATCAGCTTGAACGCCGACACCAGCTTGGTCGACGGCACGTGCGGGCCCCGGCAGAGGTCCTTCCAGGCGACCGAGCCGTCCCTGGTGAGGTTGTCGTAGATGGTCAGCTCGCCGGCGCCGACCTCCACCTCAGCGCCCTCGGCGTCGGACGCGCCGCCCTTCAGCCCGATCAGCTCCAGCTTGTACGGCTCGGCGGCCAGCTCCGCGCGCGCGTCGTCGTCGGACACGGCGCGCCGACGGAACGTCTGGCCCTGCTTCACGATCTCGCGCATCTTCTTCTCGACCGCGGCGAGGTCCTCAGGGGTGAACGGCCGCTCGACGTCGAAGTCGTAGTAGAAGCCGTCGCGCACCGGCGGGCCGATGCCGAGCTTCGCGTCCGGGAACAGGTCCTGCACGGCCTGCGCGAGGACGTGCGCGCACGAGTGGCGCACCACGGCGAGGCCGTCCGGCGAGGAGATCTCGACCGGCTCCACCACGTCGCCTTCTGCGACCTGGTGGGCCAGGTCGCACAGCTCGCCGTTCACCCGCGCCGCGACGACGTCGCGGCGGCCGTCGAACAGCTCGCCGGCCGTCGTGCCCGCTGCCACCACTCGTGCGCTACCGCCGAGGGTGATGGTCAGGTCGCCGGACACGATGAGCTCCTTGGGTCGAAGTGCAGGATGTCACCGCATGCTATCGACCCGGCGCCGAGCTGCTCCGGTGCCGTCCCCGCGGGTCAGCCGGCCGTTGGCAGGTTCTGCTCGATGGCGGCGGCGATCTGGCGGATCTCGTCGTCGGTGCAGACGAACGGCGGGCAGATCTGCAGCGTGTTCGCCGTGATGGCGCGCAGCAGCACACCGTCGTCCAGGCAGGCCCTCGCGACCTTGTCCGCGTCCACCTCGGGGCGCAGCTGCACGCCGGCGAGCAGGCCGGCGCCGGAGCGTACCTCCTCCACCAGGTCGTGCCCGGCCAGTGGGCGCAGCGCGTCGACCAGCACCGACTCCAGGTGCGCTGCCCCGGCGACCAGATCGTCGGCGTCCAGCACGCGCAGATTGGCCTGCGCGACGGCGCACGCGGTCGCGTGCCCGCTGTAGGTCAGGCCGTGCCGGAACATCGGCGCGTCCGGCCCGGCGAAGAACGGCTCCCAGACCCGCGGTCCGACGAGCACGCCACCCAGCGGCGCGTACCCCGAGGTGACGCCCTTGGCGAAGAGCACCATGTCCGGTTCCAGGCCGAACCGCTCGCACGCGAACAGCACACCCGTACGCCCGAAGCCGGTGATCACCTCGTCCACCACGAACAGCGCGTCGTGCTCCTGGCACAGCTGCTGCAGGCCGGCGAGGTACCCGGGGGCGGGCGGCACGACCCCGCCGGTGCCGATCACCGGCTCCGCGATCACCGCCGCGAGGTTCTCCCCGCCGAGCGCGTCGATCTCCTTCCGTACGAGCGCGAGGTCGTTGGTGGCGATCCTGATCGTCTCCGGCACCAGTGATGCGGCGCCGTAGCCCTCGCGGTTGAACTCCAGCCCGGCGATGCTCGTGCCGAAGCCGTGCAGGCCGTGGTACCCCAGCCGACGCGACGCGATGGTGGTCTTGTCCGCCTGCCCGGTCGCCTGCCAGTACCTGCGGGCGAGCTTGCAGGCCAGGTCGACGGCGTCCGACCCGCCGCTGGTGAAGAACACCTTCGCGTCGTCGATCGGGCCGACGGCGGCCAGCTCGTCGGCCAGTTCGAGTGCGGGCGTGTTCGCCAGCCGGCCGAACAGGTGGTACGTCTCCAGCGTCCGCATCTGCGCGGCGGCCGCGTCGGCGAGCTCCGCCCGCCCGTGCCCGATGTTCGCGTGCCACAGGCCCGCGCCGGCGTCGAGCAGCTGCCGCCCGTCCGCGGCGGTCAACCAGGCACCCTGACCGGCGACGATCTCCAGCCGGTCGTGCACGACCGACGGCATGTGCGCCTGCGGGTGCCACAGCGCCGAACGCGACCTGTCTGTCACTGCAACCTCCAGGGGGTGTGGGAGAGATCGCGTAGCAATCTACCGGGAGTCGCCGGGTCGTGAGGTGCGCTCGATACCGTGGGCCCATGCGGGTAGCCACCTGGAACGTCAACTCCATCAAGCAGCGGGTACCCCGGTTCCTCCCCTGGCTCGACCAGCGCCGACCGGACGTCGTCTGCCTGCAGGAGACGAAGCTCGCCGACGACGCGTTCGCGGAGCTGCTGACCGAGGAGCTCGCGGATCGCGGGTACGCCGTCGCCGCGCACGGCGAGGGCCGCTGGAACGGCGTCGCCGTCCTGTCCCGGGTGGGGCTGGACGACGTCGTCGCCGGCCTGCCGGACGGCCCCGGGTTCCCGCACCAGGAGGCGCGTGCGGTGTCGGCGACGTGCGGCGGGGTGCGGGTGCACTCGGTGTACGTGCCGAACGGCCGCGAACCCGACTCGGAGCACTACCACTACAAGCTGGCCTGGCTCGGCCGGCTGCGTGAGGTGGTCGCCGCCGGGCCGCAGGAGGTGCTCGTCTGCGGCGACATGAACATCGCGCCCACCGACGCCGACGTCTTCGACCCCACCGCGTACGTCGGGCAGACGCACGTGACCGGGCCGGAGCGCACAGCGCTGACCGAGCTGCAGGCTGCCGGGCTGCACGACGTGGTGCGCGACCGGTGGCCGGACCAGCGCGTCTTCACCTACTGGGACTACCGGGCGGGCATGTTCCACAAGGACCTGGGCATGCGCATCGACCTGGTGCTGGCCGGCGGGCCGGTCGCCGACCGGGTGCATGCGGCGTGGGTCGATAGGCACGCGCGCAAGGGCACAGGGCCGAGCGACCACGCGCCGGTGATCGTCGACCTGGACGAGGCCCCGGACGGCGACATCGGCCCGGTGGTGCCGCCACCGTCGGCGCCTGCGGCCAAGCGGGGCGCCAGCAAGCTCCCCCAGTCCCGCTGACCAGCGGTACGGGTGTGACGTCGACAACATCCGCTCCGGCCGCCGCCTTGTAGCATCCCCCGCGGAGGCGTTTGTCAGCTGGTGCTGGCCGCGGTCTTCAAAACCGTTGGACGCGGTGCAATCGCGTCGGTGGGTTCGATTCCCATCCGCCTCCGCCAGTCGGTCACCGACGACCTGAGAGCGACACCGCAAATGCACGTGATCGCCACTGCGGGGCACGTCGACCACGGCAAGTCGGCGCTCCTGCGTGCGCTCACCGGCATGGAACCCGACCGGCTGGACGAGGAGCGCGACCGCGGGCTGACCGTCGACCTCGGGTTCGTCTGGACGGACGGCGCGGCCGGGCAGCTCGCGTTCGTCGACGTCCCTGGGCACGAGCGGTTCATCGCCAACATGCTCGCCGGCATCGGCTCGGTGCCTGCGGTGCTGTTCGTCGTCGCCGCCGACGAGGGCTGGATGCCGCAGTCCGCCGAGCACCTGCTCGCCCTCGACGCGCTCGGCGCACGGCGTGGCCTGCTCGCGGTGACCAAGTCCGACCTGATGGACCCGTCGCTTGCGACCGAGGAGGCGCTGGACGAGATCCGCGGGAGCAGCCTCGGCGAGGTGCCAGCCGTCGCCGTCAGCGCGGTCACCGGCGCCGGCCTGCCGCGGCTCCGCGATGCGCTCGACCAGCTGGTCGACAGCATGCCCGCACCCGACCCGGCGGCACCGGTGCGGCTGTGGGTGGACAGGAGCTTCACCATCCGCGGCGCCGGCCTGATCGTCACCGGCACGCTGGCCGCGGGCACCGTCGGCGTCGGCGACACCCTGGAGCTGGCGTCGACCGGCGCGACGCACCCGGTGCGGGAGCTGCAGTCGCTGAACGACCGGGTCGAGCGGGCCACCGGCACCGCACGGGTGGCGATGAACCTCCGCGGCGCCCGCCGCGGCGACGTGAACCGCGGCGACGCCCTGGTGACGCCTGGCAGCTACCGCCGCACCACCGTCGCCGACGTACGGATCGCGCTGTCCGACGGCGTGCGGCTGCCGCGGGAGATGCTGCTGCACCTCGCGACGGCCATGGTCAGCTGCACCGCGCGGCCGCTCGGCAAGGACACCGCTCGCCTGACGCTGCGCGACGCACTCCCGCTGTGGCTCGGCGACCGGGTCGTGCTGCGCACCGGACGCACGGTCATCGGCGGCGCGACCGTACTCGACGTGGACCCGCCCGCGCTCGACCGCCGCGGCGCCGCCCGCCGGCGCGCGGGCGAGCTGGCCGCGTACCCGGACGCCCCGACGGGGACCAGCGAGCTGCGGCGGCGCGGCATCGTGTCGGCCGCCGCCCTCCGCTCCAGCGGCGTCGAACCGCCGCTCGCCCCGGTCGCCGGTGACTGGTTGGTCGACCCCGACCTCCACACGTCGCTGCGCAAGCGGCTGACGGAGCTGGTCGAGACGCGCCGCTCCGACCCGGCGGCCGCACCCCTCACCGTGGACGAGGCTCGGTCGCTGCTCGACCTGCCCGACGCCCGCCTGGTGCCGCCGCTCGTGACGCCGCCGCTGGCCGTACGCAACGGCACGGTCGTGCACGGCGACGCTCCCGACACCGTCGCGCCCGCCGTCCGTAGTGCCGTACAGCGGCTCGCCGGGCTGCTGCCGGGCGACGGCTTCGCCGTCCCGTCCGAGGCCGACCTGCAGGCGGTCGGGCTCGGGCCGGCCGAGGTCTCCGCCGCAGTGCGCGCCGAGCACCTGGTGCGGCTGTCGCCGGCCGTCGTGCTGCTGCCGGACGCGGTGCGCCACGCCGTGGACACCCTCGCGCAGCTCCCGCAGCCGTTCACCGCCAGCGAGGCCCGTCAGTCGCTTGGCACCACGAGGAGGATCGCCGTGCCGCTGCTCGAGCACCTGGCCAGGCACAACCACACCCGCCGCACCGGCGACGGCCGGCACCAGGTGACCGGTCGCCGGTAGCCCCGCGGCCGGCGCGATTGGCCGGCCGGCAGAAGGGCCGTTTCACCGGGTCGAGGAACGCCACTTCGGGTCGGGCCGAAACGTGTCGACCGGGTGCGGCCGCCTGCTAACATCAGCATGACCGGGCAGCGGAGAGGGCGGCGTGAGTGACCAGGTTCCTGATCGTCGGAAACATCGTCCTCAGCCTGCCGCCGCTGGGCCTCGCGGTCGCACTGCTGGTGCTCTTCGGCGGGTCGCCGACGGCCGAAGTCCGGCGATCCTGCTGGTGCCGGTCGGGCTGATCGCTCTGCTCCTCGCATTGGTGGGGGCGAGCTACCTGCGAGGCGCGTTGGGCTACTGGCGAGGCGAGCCGCGGGGGCCGAACCTTACGAGGATCGCGGTGAACATCTCGCTGGTGCCGTGGTCATTGATGGTGCTTCGCGGAATCCTCGACTTGATCGATGAGGGCACCACCCGATGGGGCTTCTTCCTCACCGGTGTCGTCCTGCTGTGCGTCCTGCTCGGCTACCGCCGGCTGATCGATACCGCGGTACCGCTGGAGCGGGCCAAGTAGCCACCGCCGTTGACCTGCGTCTGCGATCGACTGCGCGCGTCCCCGTGCATCGCCTGCAGGCTGCTCGGTCGCGCACCCCCAGTGACGGCGACGGCCGGCACCAGGTGACCGGTCACTCTTCGCTATCCCCGTGACCTACCGAACAACTTCGCGCCGATTTCGCGTACCGGCTCGATGATCTTGCCGGCCGGGTGACGATGTGCGGGACGCGTGAGCGTCCGCCCCGGGGGGAGCACAGTCCACGGCACGAGGGAGTGTTCCCGTGAATCGACTATCCCGCCTCACCGTCGCCGGCGTCGCGATCGCGGCGGCTGCGACCCTGACCGTCACCTCCACCGCCACCGCCGCGGTCCCCGACAGCGGCGAGCTGCGCGAGGCCGTCACCGCGGACGGCATCCACAAGCACCTGCAGGCGTTCCAGGACATCGCCGACGCCAACGGCGACAACCGGGCCAGTGGCCTGCCCGGCTACGACGAGTCGGCCGACTACGTGGCCGACCTGCTCGACGCGGCCGGCTACCAGGTGACGCGGCAACCGTTCGACTTCCCGTTCTTCCAGGAGACCGCGCCGCCGGAGTTCGAGCGCGTCGCTCCGGACGCCCGCACCTACGTCGAGGGCGAGGACTTCCTCACCATGGAGTACTCCGGCAGCGGCGACGTCACCGGTACCGTGCAGGCCGTCGACCTGGTGCTGCCGCCGGGAGCCGACCCGAACACCTCCACCAGCGGGTGCGAGGCCAGCGACTTCGCCGACTTCACCGCGGGCAACGTGGCGCTGATCCAGCGCGGCACCTGTACGTTCGCGGCCAAGGCGGAGAACGCCGAGGCAGCCGACGCCAGTGCCGTCGTGATCTTCAACGAGGGCCAGGAAGGACGCACCGAGCTGCTCGCCGGCACGCTCGGCGGTGAGGTGGTGGAGATCCCCGTGCTCGGCACCACGTTCGCCGTCGGTGACGAGCTCGCGTCGCTGACCGACCCGCAGGTGCACATCGCCACGCAGACCAGCACGGAGATCAGGCACACGGAGAACGTCGTGGCCGACACCCCCGGTGGCCGCGCGGACCGCACGCTTGTGGTGGGCGCGCACCTCGACAGCGTGCCCGAGGGACCGGGCATCAACGACAACGGCTCCGGCACAGCGGCGATCCTGGAGATCGCCCTGCAACTGGCCGAGCTGGGCGTGGAGCCGACCAACCGCGTGCGCTTCGCGTTCTGGGGTGCCGAGGAGTCCGGTCTGCTCGGCTCGGAGCACTACGTCGCGAACCTGTCGAAGAAGCAGCGTAAGGACATCATGCTCAACCTGAACTTCGACATGGTCGCGTCGCCGAACTACGTGCGGTTCGTCTACGACGGTGACGGCTCCGACACGCCGGTCGCCGGGCCGCAGGGCTCGGACCGGATCGAACAGATCTTCCTCGACTACTTCGGCTCGCAGGAGCTCGCTACCAGCCCGACGGCGTTCGACGGGCGCTCCGACTACGGCCCGTTCATCGCCGTGGGCATCCCCGCCGGCGGCCTGTTCACCGGCGCCGAGGGCGTCAAGACCGCGGACCAGGCGGCCACCTACGGCGGCGTGGCAGGTGCTGCGTACGACCCCTGCTACCACGCTGCCTGCGACTCCCTGACCCCGACACACACGCCGGAGCAGGAAGCGCTCTACGCGCAGCTCGCGGCGGAGTACGACATGGTCGGCAACGTGAACATGGATGCGCTCGACGAGATGTCCGACGCCACGGCGCACGCCACGCTCACGTTCGCCAACACCAAGTCCGCGGTGAGCGGCACCGCACGGGCGGCCAATGGCCCGTCGACTCGCAGCATGGAGTTCGACGGCCACCGCGCGCAGCGGTAGCCACCGCCGACCGGGTGGGGTCGGCACCGCAGCCCCGGCCCCACCCGGTCACACCGCGAGCACGAAGACGTACGCGGCCACCGCCGACCCGAGCAGGGCGATGCCGTAGCAGCCCGCCGTGATCAGGGTGCCGTACCGCGCCAGCTGCAACCCGTCGTAGAGCGTGTACCTGAACCGGTGCGCGAAGTGGAACAGCGCCGCCACGCAGACGCCGAGCAGCACCAGCCGGGTCAGCGGGTGACCGAGTACGGCAAGCAGCTCGGCGCGGTCCGGCCGTGGCAGCCAGTCGAGCGGCAGCGCCAACCCGAACACGAACAACAGCACGGGCGCGAAGATCGCGGCCGCGACGCCGCCGGCGCTGAACGCCAGCCAGGCGAGCGGTTCGACCTGACGGTTGGCCATCTACCCCACCACCAGCCACACGACCAGCGCGGACACCGCCGCGAAACCCACCCACTGCGCCGCCACGATGGCCGCCGGCGGCGTCCGGCGGCCGCGCACCCGTACCGGCATCGCCTTCGGCGTCAGGTCGAACCAGGTGACCGTGTGCAGCAGCAGGAACAGCAGCGCGACGACGTCGACGGCGACGACCACCGGGTTGGCTGCGACGTCGAGGTACCGCTGGTACTGCTCCTCGCCGGCGCCGACCGACCACGCGAAGGCCAGCGTCACCGCCACGAACCAGGCCACAGCGACGGCACTGAGCTCCCGCAGGATGAACAGTGCGTACGACCGCTTGCCGACCCACCACAAGATCGACGGCTGCTGCCGGTACCCCCGCGGCGCGGTCATCGTCGGCCGCCCGGCAGCAGGTACGACTTCAGCGTCGCGGTGGCGGCCGTGAGCTTGTAGCGCTGGATCGCGCCGGCCGGGTCGACGCCCTTCGGGCAGGCCGTGGTGCACTCCCCCACGAACGTGCACGACCACAGCCCCTCCGGCTGGTTCAGCACGTCCAGCCGGGCGTCGGCGCCGGCGTCCCTGGAGTCCAGGTTGTACCGCTGGGCCAGCGCGATGGCCGCCGGGCCGACGAAGTCCGGGTCCACCCCGTACACCGGGCACGCCGAGTAGCAGAGCATGCAGTTAATGCACATGCTGTACTGCTTGTACTCGTCCAGCTCCGCCGGCGTCTGCAGGTACTCGCCGCCGTCGACGGGCGCGTCCACGTCACGCACCAGCCACGGCGACACAGTGGGCAGCTTGGTCAGGAAGTCGTCGATGTCCACGACGAGGTCGCGCACCACGGGGAAGTTGGCCAGCGGCTCCACCCGCACCGGCCCAGGCGCGTGGTCGACGAGGAACGTGCCGCAGGTCAGCTCCGGCTCGCCGTCGACCATCATGCCGCAGCTGCCGCAGATCCCCATCCGGCACGACCACCGGTACGACAGCGAGCCGTCCAGCCGGTCCTTGACGTAGTTCAGCCCGTCGAGCACCACCCAGTCCTCCCGCAGCGGCACGTCGAAGTCCTGCTGCCGCGGCTCGTCGTCGACGTCGGGGTCGTAACGGGTCACCCGCAACGTGACGGTGTCGACCATCGCGCTCACCTCCCGTAGACGCGCTCACCCACCGGCCACCGGGTGATGGTCACCGGCAGGTACTCGACGTCGCACGTGCCGTCGGCGGCGCGGCCGGCCAGCGAGTGCGCAAGGAAGCGCTCGTCGTCCCGCGCCGGGTGGTCGGTGCGCTGGTGCGCGCCCCGCGACTCCTCCCGCTCCAGAGCGGAGTGGACGATCGCCTCCGCGACGTCGAGCATCGCGGACAGCTCGAATGCGACGGGCAGCTCGGTGTTGAAGACCTTGCTGCGGTCGTCGAGCGCCGCCGTACGCAGCCGTTGCTGCAACTCGTGCACCGTGTCGACGGCCTTGCTCAGCGAGTCGCCCGACCGGTAGATGCCGGCGCAGCCCTCCATGGTGTGCTGCATCTCCTCGCGCAGCGCCGCGATCCGCTCGGTGCCGGTCTGCTCGACGCCCATCAGCGCGCGCCAGATCCGCCGGTGCTCGTCGTCGGCCTGCGCGGTCGCCGCGTGCGTCGGCCCCGGCGCCGTGGACGCGTACGCAGCGGCGGCCCGTCCGGCGCGGGCGCCGAAGACCAGCAGCTCGGGCAGCGAGTTGGAGCCGAGCCGGTTGGCGCCGTTGATGCTCACGCAGGCGACCTCGCCGGCGGCGTAGAGGCCGGCGACCGGGGTCGCGCCGTCGAGGTCGGTGTGTACCCCGCCCATCATGTAGTGCACGACCGGCCGTACGGGCACGAGCTGGGTGGCCGGGTCGACGTTCTGGTACTTCAGGCACAGCTCCCGGACGAACGGGATCTTGGCGTCGATCACGTCCGCGCCGAGGTGGCGCAGGTCGAGGTCGACGACCGGCCCGTACGGCGTGTCGATGGTGCGGCCCTTCTCCACCTCGTGCACGAACGCCTGGGACAACCGGTCGCGCGGCCCGAGCTCCATGCTCCGCATTACGGGCGTCGGGCTCGGCGTGCCGAGGTCGTAGTCCTGCAGGTAGCGGTAGCCGTCCTTGTTCAGCAGCCAAGCGCCCTCGGCGCGGGCCGCCTCGGTGATCAGGATGCCGGTGAACGGCAGACCGGTCGGGTGGTACTGCACGAACTCCATGTCCTTCAGCGGCGCGCCCGCGCGGTACGCCAGCGACATGCCGTCGCCGGTCTTGATGGCGGCGTTCGTGGTGAAAGGGAAGACCCGGCCGCAGCCGCCGGTGGCGAGGATCACCGCCTTGGCCGTCACCGTCTCGATCCGGCCGGTCGACAGCTCGATCGCGACGATGCCCTGCACCCGTTCCTCGTCGACGAGGAGCTTGGTGACGAACCACTCGTCGTACCGCCGGATGCTCGGGTACTTCAGCGATGTCTGGAACAGCGTGTGCAGCAGGTGGAACCCGGTCTTGTCCGCCGCGAACCAGGTGCGCCGCTTCTTCATGCCGCCGAACGGCCGGACGGCTACCCGCCCGTCCGGCTCGCGGCTCCACGGGCAGCCCCAGTGCTCCAGGCGGAGCAGCTCGCGTGGCGCCTCGTCGACGAACATCTCGACGGCGTCCTGGTCGGCGAGCCAGTCACTGCCGGAGACGGTGTCGTACGCGTGCTCGTCCAGGCTGTCCTCGGCGCCGACGACGCCGGCCGCACCGCCCTCGGCCGACACCGTGTGGCTGCGCATCGGGTAGACCTTGGACACGATGGCGACGTCGACGTCCGGGTCGGCCTCCGCGACGGCGATCGCGGCACGCAACCCGGCCCCGCCGCCGCCGACGATGACGACGTCGTGTGCCGCAGCCATAGGGCCTCCCCTGCCGCGTCAGTCCCCGTGCTCGCCGATGGTCTCGTGCTCGAGCAGCTTCCCGTCATGCCGTACGACGGCGTGTTCGAGCGTGCCGTCGTGGAACTCGTCGCGGCTGACCTTGCAGCCGCAGTCGAACAACAGCTGATCGCTGGCCAGGCCCTGGCCGTCCTGGGTCTCGTAGTGCTCGCCGTCGCTGGAACGCCCGCAGGGAGCCCGGCGACCGCTGAACCGCGTGGTGACCATCGCCCATCACTTCCCTCGAAGAGAGCCGGATCGGATGGTGATCTGGGCGTCGTTGGTTCCCCTCAGTGTGGCACGCAGCCCACTCCGCGGGAAGGTCCATCCGTGGGCTGCCTGTCCGACCGGATGCCCCGAGTGGCCGGACAGGCAGCCCCCTTCTCCCGCCCCAAGGGAGAGTCAGGAAAGCGACTCCTGGTACTCCTCGAGTGCCCGGACCGGCGGCCGGCGCGCGTAGGCCCTGCGCAGCGCGTCCTCCTCGACGAACCACACGTGCATCATCGAGCCGGACTCCCGCTCCTGCGCCCCGCTCGGGCACGCCTCACCGTGCCTGTGCATGCCCTTGATACGGCGGCCGTCGGAGCCGACGCAGAACTCGTGGGTGTGCCATCGCGTGTACGGACCCGCGATCTCCGGTGGCTCACCCTGCCGGTCGTCGTAGCGGTACATCACGCCGACCAACAGCAGCTTGCCGTCGGTGCCGCGACGGTAGATCAACGTCTCGGGCGCCGGCGGATCGGCGGTCTTGCCGTCGGCGATGGTTGCCCCGTTCCCCACGTGCAGTGCGGGAATGGGAGCCGAATCGTCGGCCCAACGGTGTCGTCTCTGCCCGCGCCTGCTGGCCCACCTGATGCGCCGGCCGGGTCGCGTCTTCGAGCGGGACGAGCTGCTCGCCGAGGTGTGGGGTTATCCGGCGGCGGTAGGCACCCGCACGGTGGACGTGCACGTGGCGCAGTTGCGCGCCAAGCTCGGCGCGCACAGCCCCATCCGCACGGTCCGCGGCGTCGGCTACGCGGTCCAGAAGGAGTAGCAAGTGCTCGGACTTCTCCGATCCAACCGGCCTACGCTGGCGCTGCGGATAGCCGTCGTGACGACGGCCGTGGCCGGGGTCGCTGTCCTCGTCGCCGGGGTGGTCTCGGTCGGCCTGGTGCGCGAAGCAGCGCAGTCGCAAGCCAGGTTGGCGCTGGCGCGGCAGGCCGACGTCGGTCAGCGGTTGATCGACGTCGCGCGTCCCCGTGACGTCTTCACCACGGTCAAGACGCTACGCACCGAGGGCCAGAACGGCACCGTGGCGTGTGTGCAGGCGAACGGTCGGCTGCGCGGACAGCCGCTCGCACGTATCGCGGCCAGCGCCCGGCTGGGCCGCATCCGCGCCGGCCAGGAACTGTCGTACCGGACCCAGGTCGGGAACCGCACCGTGTACGTAGAAGCACGGCCACTGCGAACTGGTGGCGCGCTCGTGCTCGCCCAGCCGCAGGCCAGCGCCTCCAGGTTGGTGGGCACCGTGGTGCAGCGGACCCTGCTCGCGCTGCTCATCGGCCTGGCAGGCGCGATGCTGGCCGGCTGGCTGCTCGCCTGGCGCCTGGCGGCGCCACTGAAGCGTACGGCGGGCGCCGCGGCCCAGCTCGCGTCGGGACGACGGGATGTCCGGGTGCCTCCGGAAGGCCCCGCCGAGGTGGCCGACGTCGCGACCTCGTTCAACGCGATCGCCGATGCCCTTCACCGGAGCGAGGGCAGGCAGCGCGACTTCCTGCTGTCCGTCTCACCCGAGCTGCGTACGCCGTTGACCGCCATCAAGGGCTTCGCCGAAGCGCTCTCGGACGGCGTCGCCACCGGCGACGCAGCCCAGTTCGCCGGTCGGACCATCGTCGCCGAGTCCGACCGCCTCGACCGGCTCGTCTCCGACCTGCTGGACCTCGCTCGACTCGGCGCGGACGACTTCAGGATCGAACCGACGCAGGCCGACCCTGCTCGATCTCATGCGGCGGGCCGCGGAGGTCTGGTCGGCCCGGTGCTCCGCGGTCGGCGTGCGGTTCAGCGCCGAGCTGCCCGACGCGCCGCTGATGGCGGTCACCGATGCCGCCCGGGTGCGGCAGATCGTCGATGGGCTGGCGGAGAACGCCCTCCGGGTCACCCCGGAGGGCGGGCCGATCGTGCTCGCACTGCGCACCGAGAACACGGCGAGGGTGCTCGAGGTGCGAGACGGCGGTCCCGGTCTGACCCCGGACGACTGCGCAGTCGCGTTCGAGCGGTCCGTGCTCTACGAGCGTTACCGCGGAGTACGTCGGGTAGGTACCGGCGTCGGCCTGGCGCTCGTGCATGGCCTGACCGTCCGCCTCGGCGGCACCGCAGCAGCCGGCCGAGCACCGGAAGGCGGCGCCCGCTTCACCGTCCACTTGCCGGCGACGATGGAGGGTCTGACGTGGCCAGGCTGATCTACTTCGCCAACGCATCGACAGACGGGTACGTCGAGCACGAGTTCGATCTTGCCGCGATCAGCCGGCTCAAGGAGTCCTCGGCCCGCGACATCACGGTCGGCGGTCCAGAACTCGCCGCCGAGGCGATAACCGCCGGCCTGGTCGACGAGATCCACCTGCTGCTCGCCCCGATCGTCGTCGGTGCCGGAAACCAGGCGACTTCCACCCCAACCACCGAAACGCGGGGCCTACGGGGGCTCGGCCCCCGTAAAAAGTAGCGGCCCCCGCAAAGGTGAGCAACGCTCACCGAGCAGGGACCGCCAGCCCGTGGGCGATACTGGGATCGAACCAGTGACCCCTACCGTGTCAAGCATTTCAGCGCCACGGAACGCATCGCCCTTGCCGCACAATGGAATCCTACGGAGTACCCGAACGTCCAGCAGTGTCCGCTGCGATTGTCACGCAGTTAGTCACGCAGGAGACCAAGGGTCGATGTCGAGGAAGGTGCAGGGGTGCCGTGACTGTCGATCCGCCTGTCACCCCATTTCAGTCACTGGCCGGCGAACCGGATCCGTTCGGCGACCTTCCTCACGGTAAGCCCTATCAGGCAGAGGTTCCACTCACTGCATTCAGTTCCGAACGTGAGATGGCCGATCGAGTGCTTGCCCGCCTGCCGCCATGGTTCACGATCCAGCGCGAGGTGACAGGTCAACATTGCTCCGGTCGACGCCTACGCATCGATGCGATCATTCGGCCGCGTCAGGCTCACCTGTGGCGCAATCCCAACGTCGCGCTCGGCGTCGAGTTCAAGATGGTGCCGAAGTGCGCCAGCATCGGTGACTACACCAGGTGGATCGCACAGGCCGTCGACTACACGCACGTCGAGTGGCCCGGTCACGGCCGTCTCATGATCTTGACCTGCCCGGGAGCTGCCTCCTGGCTAGGCGCAGGCATTGATCACGACAGTCGCGCGGTCATGGTCGCTAGGAGGCTCGCCGGTCAGCTTGGCGTGGGTGAGTTGGTGCTGCGCTGGTCGTACGGCTTGGCGCTGCTGTTGAACGGCGAGCACGTCTGGTCAGAGCGGCATGGCATCAGCCGAGGCCAACACTGGGGTCTGACCCTTAAGTCCGGCAGTCGGTGAGCAGCCAAGAGCTAAAACAGGGGGGATAGAGTCACGTCAGGTGACTCGAGGATGTCCCGAGTTCCGTTGAACTTCGGTGGCGGCCCCGAGGTGATCGTTAGGCCACCTGCTCGTGTTCAGCATCGCATGGGGTACTGACAGTCTCGGTGAACTGGGCGTTGAGCGTGTCGCGGAGCTGGCGGAGG
>WHTA01000100.1 GCA_009379825.1 Streptosporangiales bacterium | reverse complement strand
CAACAAGCAGCATCATCAAGCTCGACACGCCAAGTTGTGTGCCCACACTATTTCAGGATCCCGGACGACACGCAACGCCGCTACCAGCACAAACCCTGTTCAGACAGCCCGCGCATGCCCACCAACTGCGGAACTCGGGCTTACGGCCGATGCGGCGCAGCGGCGATGGGCTACCGGGTGCGCTCACCGCTTCGCTCATCGCCACGCCGCCGTATCAGCGCTTCTTCTTGCCCTTGGACTTGCGCTTGTTGCTGCCGCCGCCTCGCTTCGGCTGCGGGCGCTGCGAGCCGCGGCGCGCCTGCTGCTGGCCGGAGCGCTTGGCGGCGGACGACCCGCTCGCTGCCTTGACGGTCACCTTGCCGTCGCCGTGCTCGTCGACCTCGACGGTGCCGTTCTTGCCGGCCGCGGCCTCGTCGTCGGCCGGTTCTTCGGCGTCGTCGGCCGCGGCCGACGACGCGGCGACCTTCGCCTTCCGCGACCGCTTGGGCTTCCCGTCACCGCCCTGCGCGGCCTCCCTGGCCTCCACCCGGCGCCGCAGCGAGATCATCCGCGGCTCGCGCTCCTTCAGCATGGTAAGCGCCGGCGACGCGATGAAGATCGACGAGTACGTACCGGCGAGCATGCCGACGAACAGCGCGAGGGCGAGGTCCTGCAGCGTGGTCGCGCTGATGATGGCCGTGGAGACGACCAGGATCCCGGCGACCGGCAGCAGCGCCACCACCGACGTGTTGATCGACCTGGCCAGCGTCTGGTTGACGGCGAGGTTGGTGGCCCCGCTGAACGTGATGCGGTTGCCGCCGAGGATACCGGCGGTGTTCTCCCGCACCTTGTCGAACACCACCACCGTGTCGTACAGGGAGTAGCCGAGGATGGTCAGGAAGCCGATCACCGTCGCCGGGCTCACCTCGAACCCGACGAGCGAATAGACGCCGGCGGTGATCACCAGGTCGTGGAAGAGCGCGATCATCGCGGCCATCGCCATCTTCCACTCGAACACCGCCCAGAGGAAGATCACACAGGCCAGCAGGAAGATGCCGAGGCCGAGGCCGGCCTTCTTCGACACCTCGAGCCCCCACGACGGGCCGATCTGCTCCTGGCTCACGTCGTCCGGTTGGATGCCTACTTCCTTGCCGATCGCGTCCTGCACCGCCGTGACCGTCTCGGCCTGCAGCGACGGGGTCTGGATGCGCCAGCGACCACCGCTGACGCCCTGCACGATGACGTCGCCCTGCGCGCCTTCCTCCTCCCTGATGGTCTCGGTGACCACCTTTTGGAGCTGCCCCTCGGTCGCCTTCGGCGCGGTGAGCTGGAACACCGAGCCACCGCTGAACTCCACGCCGAAGTTCAGCTGCTTGATCCCCAGCGAGCCGATACTGAGCAGGATCAGCAACAGCGAGATGAGGAACCAGCGCTTGCGCTTCCCGATGATGTCGTAGCTGGCCGCACCGGTGTGCAGCTTCTGGCTGAACGCAGCGAGCCTGGACATCAGGCCTCCCTCGTCCGCACCCGGCGGGTTCGCGCCTTGACGCTCTCCGGGACGCCGAGCGACGACGCGCTCAGCCCGGAGAACCGGTGCCCGCCGCCGAAGAAGCGGGTGCGGACCAACAGTGACATCAACGGCTTGGTGAACAGGAACACCACGAGGATGTCGACGAACGTGGTCAGGCCGAGCGTGAACGCGAACCCGCGCACCTGGTCGACCGAGACGATGTAGAGGATCACCGCCGCGAGGAACGTGACGGTGTCGGCCGTCAGGATCGTACGTCTGGCCCGTCCCCAACTTCGTTCGACGGCTTGTCGCAGCGTCTTCCCTTCGCGCACTTCGTCGCGGAGGCGTTCGAAGTAGACGATGAACGAGTCCGCGGTGATACCTATCGCTACGATCAACCCGCCGACACCGGCCAGGGTGAGGCGATAACCGATGAACTCACTCATCAGGGTGACCACGCCGAACGTCAGCAGCGCCGAGCCGGCCAGGCTGAGGATGGACACCACACCGAGGCCCCGGTAGTAGAAGAACACGTAGATCGCGACCACACCGAGGCCGATCAGGCCGGCGAGCAGACCACCGGTCAACAGCTCGCGGCCCAGCGTCGGCGAGACGGACTCGATCGAGCTCTGCCTGAACTCCAGCGGCAGCGCGCCGTAGCGCAGCACGTTCGCGAGGTCTTGGGCTTCCTTCTGCTTGAAGTCACCGGTGATCTCCGCGGTGCCGCCGGTGATCGCGCCGTTGGTGATGCCGGGCGCCGAGATGACGGTGCGGTCCAGCTCGATGGCGATCAGGTTCCTGTCGCCCTGCTGTTGGCTGGCTTCTGTCGTCAGGGCGGCGAACTGCTTCGTGCCCTTGCCGTCGAAGTCCAGCGTCACCTTCCATTGCCCGAAGTCCTGCGGGTCGGAGATCGCCTCGGCCTCGTCCACCGAAGTGCCCAGTACCTTCGCCGGGCCGAGGATGTACTTCCGGGTGCCGTCGCGGTCGCAGACCACGACCTGCTCGTTCGCCTTCTCGATCTCACCGCCGCCACCCGAGCGGTTCTTCTTGTCCGTGCAGTCGAGCTTCTGGAACTCCATCAGCGTCGACTTCTTGATACCGCTGAGGTCCGGCTGCTGCTGCGTGCCACCGGTCGGCAGCGACGTCGGCATGTTCGTCGGCAACGTGCTCGGTGCCGCACCCGCCTGCGCCTGTCCTGGCCCCTCGTTCTGCAGCGCCTTGCCCATCGCGCGGCCGGACGACGACTCGCTCGGCTCGATCGACGGCCGACCGCTCTGCCCCTCCTCGGCGGACGGCGAGGCGCTCGGCGAGGAGGTCGGGGTGTTCGACGGCTGTGGCGCCGCGGCGTCGGAGAACAGCACCTGCCGGAAGTAGAGCTTCGCCGTCTGGCCGACCTGCTCGACGACCTCACGCTGGCTGTGCCCCGGCACCTGCACGATGATCGAGTCGCCCTGCGCGGTGACCTGAGCCTCCGCGATGCCCAGGCCGTTCACCCGCTGCCGGATGATGTTGACCGCCTGGTTCATCTGCTCTTCCTGCGGCGGGTTGCCCGACTCGGTCACGGCGGTCAGCGTGACCGTCGTGCCACCGGCCAGGTCCAACCCGAGCTGCGGCAGGTACTTGCCGTCCCGCATCTCGGCGTTGGCCACGATGCCGCCGAAGATCAGCGCCAGCAACGCGATGAACACCGTCAAGGCCGCTCCCGGCCGCGAGCGCTTCTTCGCTGGAGGTGCCACTTATCGTCTCTCTCGCGGGTTGCAGTGGTCTACGTGCACGCGGGAAACGGCGTTCCCGCCCCCGCGCCGGACGTGCCAAGGACGCGTCCGGAAACACCCGCCACCGGCGCGGCGCTGCCGCCGCGGCCATGGGTTCAGGTTTCCGTCCACGCCCTTACGCAGTATGCCGGATCAGCTCAGGACGAAGAGCGCCGGTCTTTGTCGGCCGCGTCCGCCTCGTCGGGGGTCTCGGCGTCGTCGGACTTGGCGTCCACGGCCGCATCGCTGTCGGCGTCGAGCTTACCGTCGGTGTCCGCGGCGGCCTCGTCCTTGGCGGTCTCCTCCGGCTCGCCGTCCTTCGACGGCTCCGGCAGGCTCTCCGTGGTGCTCGCGCCGGCGCCCACCTCGGGTACGACGCGCATCACGGCCTGCTTCATGTACTTGCAGGTAACGCCAGGAGCCACCTCGACCAGCAGGCTGTCGTCGGCGTCGATCGCGACGATCTTGCCGTACATACCGGCGGTGGTGACGATCTCGCTCCCCGGTTTCAAGGACTGCAGCATCGACTGCGTTTCCTTGCGCTTCTTCTGCTGAGGCCGAATCATCAGCAGGTAGAAGACGGCAGCGATCACTACGAGGAAGAGAATCGGCTGAAGATTGCTGGGCACGGAGATCCTTTCGACTCCAAAATGGGAGTCTGTACATATGGAAAGGGCCACGATAGTCCGCGGCCATCGGCGCAGTGTATGCGGCGTCCGGTCAGATCGGCAACGGAACCTTCCGGCAGCGTACCTGCCAGAACGCGGTACGTCCGCCCAGGTCAGCCCTCCGCATCGAATAGGGTCGCAGATCCGGTCCCTGGGCCGCTCGGCGGGCTGAGACCCAATTGTTGCCAGGCCCCCGGCGTCGCGACCCGCCCGCGCGGTGTCCGTGCGATGAGCCCGAGCCGCACGAGGAACGGCTCGGCCACCGTCTCCACCGTCTCCGGCTCCTCGGCGACGGCGACCGCGAGCGTGGCCAGGCCGACCGGCCCGCCCCCGAACTTGGTCAGCAGGGCGTCGAGCACCGACCGGTCGAGCCGGTCGAGGCCGTCCTCGTCCACGTCGTAGACGTGCAACGCGGCCCTGGCCACCTCCGCGGTCAGCATGCCGTCTGAGCGCACCTCCGCGTAGTCGCGCACCCGGCGGAGCAGGCGGTTCGCGATCCGCGGCGTGCCCCGCGAGCGGCGGGCGATCTCCGCGATGCCGTCGGCGGTCGTCTGCACGTCGAGCAGTCCGGCGGAGCGGACGAGGATCCGTTCCAGCTCGGTGCTGTCGTAGAAGTCCATGTACCCGGTGAAGCCGAACCGGTCGCGCAGCGGGCCGGGCAGCAACCCGGCGCGGGTGGTGGCGCCCACCAGGGTGAACCGGGGCAGGTCGATCGACACCGCGGTCGCGCCGGGCCCCTTGCCGACCACGACGTCGACCCGGAAGTCCTCCATGGCGAGGTACAGCGTCTCCTCAGCCGGCCGAGCCAGCCGGTGGATCTCGTCGATGAACAACACCTCGCCCTCGGTGAGGGTGGAGAGGATCGACGCGAGGTCACCGGCGTGCTGGATCGCCGGGCCGCTGGTGACGCGCAGCGGCGCGCCCATCTCGTGGGCGATGATCATGGCGAGCGTGGTCTTGCCCAGGCCCGGCGGGCCACCGAGCAGGACGTGGTCGGGTGAGGTGCCGCGGCCGAGCGCCGCCTCGAGCACGAGCGAGAGCTGCTCGCGCACCCGCTCCTGGCCGACGAGCTCGGTCAGCGAACGCGGGCGCAGTGTCGCCTCCAGGGCGCGCTCCTCGGGAGCGGCCTCCGCCGCGACGACGCTGCCGTCGTCCCGTGGCCCCACGGTTCACCTCGCTAACGCTTGTTCAAGGACCGCAGCGCGGTCTTCAGCAGTTCCGCCACGTTCGGCTGCCGCCCGGCCGCGACCGCCTCCTCGGCCTCCGGCGCGACGGCCGCCAGCGCCTCCTCGACCTCGCGCTGACCCCAGCCAAGCCCGGCGAGGCCGGACGCCACCTGCTCGCGCCACTGCTCGCCGCCGGCCGGCTGTGCGGTGGTGGTGCCGCCGACGGGCGCGCCGAGCCGTTCCCGCAATTCCAACACGATCCGCTGGGCGCCCTTGCGGCCGATGCCGGGCACCCGGGTGAGCGTCGCGATGTCCTCCGCGGCCACGGCGCGGCGCAGCTCGTCCGGCGTGTACACGGCGAGCATTGCCTGCGCCAGCCGCGGTCCCACCCCGCTGGCCGTCTGCAGGATCTCGAACACCTGCCGCTCGTCGTCGTCCGCGAAGCCGTAGAGCGTGAACGAGTCCTCGCGCACCACGATGGCCGTGGCCAGGTGCGCGGACTCCCCCGCGCGCAGGCCGGCGAGCGTGCCCGGCGTGCACTGCACGGTCAGACCCACGCCGCCGACGTCCACGACGGCGGCGTCCGGGGCCAGCCCGGCCACGCGGCCGGAGACGAACGCGATCATGACACCCTCCGCATCGCTGCCTTGGTCGCCGCCTCGATCCGCGCCTTGCCGGCACCTCGCCAGAGGTGGCAGATCGCCAGCGCGGCCGCGTCCGCGGCGTCGGCCGGTTTCGGGGCGGCCGGCAGTGCGAGCAGGCGGGCCACCATGGTGCCGACCTGCGCCTTGTCCGCGCGGCCGCTGCCGGTGATCGCCGCCTTCACCTCGCTCGGTGTGTGGAACGCCACCGGCAGCCCGCGCCGCGACGCGCAGAGCACGGCGACCGCGCCGGCCTGCGCCGTACCCATCACCGTACGTACGTTGTGCTGGCTGAACACCCGTTCCACGGCGACGGCGGACGGCTCGTGCCGGTCCAGCCAGTCGGTGATCGTTTCCTCGATGGCCAGCAGCCGCTCGCCGAGGTCCGCGTCCGGCGGTGTGCGCACCACGCCGACCTCGTGCAGCGTCGGCCGCCGGCTGGGAGCACCTTCCACGACGCCGAGACCGCACCGCGTCAGCCCGGGGTCGACACCCAACACGCGCACGGACATCCCTTTCCCAGCCGAACATCTGTTCGGTCGAAACCGTACCTGCCCGCGGGCGCGGAGCGTGGGAGGCGGGCCGCCGCGCGGCGAAATCGGCGCCGGCCGGCTACCCTCCCGGCGTGGTCACCCCTTGGCACCCGACGGCCCCCGGCGTCCTGCGCCTGCCGAGTGGACGGCTCGTCCGTGGTCGCGGGCTGCGGCACGCCCTGCCGGCCGGCCCACTGCCGACCTTCGGCGTCTACCTCACCGGACGCCGGCCACCACCGGTGCCGTGGGACAGTCGCTGGCTGCGCTGGCCGGACTTCTGGCTGCCGACGGACCGCGAGGCCGCCGACGAGCTGCTGACCGAGGTGTGGCGGCGGGCGGTCACCGACCGCGTGGAGATCGCCTGCGGCGGCGGTAAGGGCCGCACGGGCACGGCACTGGCGTGTCTCGCGGTGCTCGACGGCACACCCAACGACGAGGCGGTCGCGTACGTCCGTGCGCACTACGCGCCGCACGCGGTCGAGACGCCGTGGCAGCGCAGGTACGTCGCGAGGTTCCGTCCTGCGGACGGCTAGCCGACCTTCTCCATGATCTCGTCGGAGACGTCGAAGTTCGCGTAGACGTTCTGTACGTCGTCGCTGTCCTCGAGGGCCTCGATGAGGCGGAACACCTGCTTCGCGGCCGCCTCGTCCAGCGGGACCGTGACGCTCGGCACGAACGTGGCCTCCGCCGAGTCGTAGTCGATGCCGGCGTCCTGCAGGGCGGTACGGACGGCGACGACGTCGCCGGCCTCGCACTGCACCTCGAACGCCTCGCCGAGGTCGTTGACCTCCTCGGCGCCTGCGTCGAGCACGGCCATCAGCACGTCGTCCTCGGTCAGCTCGCCCTTCGGCACCACGACGACGCCCTTGCGGCTGAACATGTACGAGACGGAGCCGGGGTCGGCCATCGAGCCGCCCTGGCGGGTGATCGCGGTACGGACCTCGGACGCGGCGCGGTTGCGGTTGTCGGTGAGGCACTCGACCAGCACGGCGACCCCGGCGGCGGCGTAGCCCTCGTACATGATCGTCTCGTACTGGGCGCCGCCGGCCTCCAGGCCGGCACCGCGCTTGACCGCCCGATCGATGTTGTCGCTGGGCACCGAGCTCTTCTTGGCCTTCTGTACGGCGTCATAGAGCGTCGGGTTCCCTGCCGGGTCGGCGCCGCCCAGACGGGCCGCGACCTCGACGTCCTTGATCAGCTTGGCGAACAGCTTGCCGCGCTTGGCGTCAACGATCGCCTTCTTGTGCTTGGTGGTCGCCCACTTCGAGTGGCCGGACACTCACTCCTCCTCAGTCTCCGGACGCGCATGTCGCCGCCTCCGCGGCGCCCACTGTACCTCCGGGTCCGCGGGCGGCTCGGTCTCGCCGCCGCCGTACGCACTGCCGCTCGGCTGGTCGTCACCGGCCTCCGGTGCCGGTGAACGCCGGCGGCGCGGCTGGTACGCATGGCCGCCGGACGCTGCCGCGGGACCCGGCTCCGCCGGCGGCGGGGCGCGGTCGTCGTCGGACAGCGCCGGCACCCGCCCGGCGTCGGACCCGCCACCGGGGAACCCGCCCGCGGCGCGCGTCGGATGCCCGGTCGGGTACGGCTGGCCGGGCTGGCTCCCGGCCCCTTGCTGCGGCTGCGGCCCCGGCAGCCCCTGCCCCGCCCCGGACGGCGGCTGGCCCTGCTGCGGCGCCGGCCCAGGAGGCCCGGAGTACTGCGGGTAACCGGGCGACGGTCCTTGGGGCCCGTGCGGTGCCGGCCCCTGCTGTCCCGGCGGCCCCGGGGGCGCGTGGGGTCCCGGACCCTGCTGCCCCGGCGGTCCGTGCGGTCCCTGCTGACCGGGCGGCCCCGGTTGTGCCTGTGGTCCCGGACCCTGCTGCCCCGGCGGTCCGTGCGGTCCCTGCTGACCGGGCGGCCCCGGGGGTGCCTGCGGTGCCGGACCCTGTCCCTGCCCCGGCGGTGGGCCTGCGGGGCCGTGCGGGCCCGGCGGCGGCCCGGGGTGGCCTTGCGGCCCGTACTGCGGTGGCGGTGGCATCCCGGGCTGCGACTGGTACGGCGGCTGCGCCCCCGGAGGTGGCGGCATCCCCGGCGGCCCCTGCCGCGCCGGGTGCTGCTGTCCAGGCGGCATGCCCCCGGGCCCTTGTGGCCGCCCCGGCTGCGACCACCCGCTGTCGCGCCCGGGCGACGGTGGCTGGCCGGGCCCGGCGTAGGCGCCGGGATGCGGCTGCCCGGGCTGCGACGGTGCGCCGCCGATTCCGGGTGATCCCTGGGCGCCGGCCTGCGACCATCCGGCGCTCGCTCCGGCCGGCGACGGCTGACCCGGCTGCGACGGTTGTCCTGACCCGGCCGGCGACGGCTGGCCCGGCTGCGAATGGCCGCTGGTCGCACCGGGTGGCGGCGGGGGCCAGCCGGGGCCGTCCGGTCGCGGTGTCGGGCCCATCGGTTGCCAGTGCGGTCCGGCCTGCGTCGCCGGTGCGGGCGCGGCCACCGCGGCGTCGGGCAGCTGGCTGCCGGCGTCCTCGCCCGACCAGCCGACGGTGGCCACCGTGGCGACCAGCGCCATCACCGCGGCGAGCTCGTACGCGGTGCCGGTGACCGCCAGGCCGGCTGCGCCGACGATGACCAACCCGCCGAGCGCGACCGCCAGCCAGCGGCCGACGGCGAACCCGCGCGCGACGAGGAACGCCACCACGCCGGTGAGCACGGCCGCGCCGAGCTCGGCGGCCAGCAGCCAGACCGGCACGGTCGTCGGCGGTGTGAGGCCGCGCAGGAGGGCACTCACCGCGAGCACGATCGCAGTCGCGTACCAGTAGCCGGCGAGTCGCGCCGATGTACGCATGCCTCTCCCTGGGTCGCCTACGTTCTTGTCCTGGCCGGAACCGTGCCGTGGCGCTGCCCGCATCGCGGGCGGCCAGCTGCATCCACCACCGCTGCAGCCACCGGCCCAGCCTAGCCGGGATCCGCCCGCCCCAGTGCGCCCACCACACACCTCGACGGGGGTCGGTCGTCCATCTCGAATCGCTCCGGCATCGCGGCGCTACCGGCCAACCGGAGCCAGCGCACCAGCCGCTTCCGCCGCACCCGCCGCGCCGCGACCACCACATCGTTGTAGAACGTCCGGGCCATCACCACCCGGCGGATCGCCGCGTCGATGTCGTGCCGCAACGCCGCGGCGCGCGGGTCCGCAAGCGACTGCGGCTCCGCGAGCACGGCGCGCAGGGCGACCGACAGCGCCGTCTCCACCTCGGCACGTGCCGTCGCCTCCGGTGCCTTTGCCGCGTGCGCGGCGTCGGTCAGCACCAGGCTCGCCGCCGGCTCGACCAGACCGGACGAGGCGAGCTCGAGGGCCGCGGCGCAGCGCCGCACCAGCTGCGCGTCAAGCGCCGCCCACCCGGTCTCCACCAGGTGGTGCAGTCGGTCCAGCCTGCTGGCCGTCCAGGTCACCCACCAGGTGGCCGAGACGGCGACGACGAGCGCGCTCAGCGAGCACACCACGGCTGTCATCGGCCGCCCGCCTGTACGTCGCGGCGCGGCGTGATCGTCTCGTAGACGCGGAGCACGTCGGCGACGACGGTGCCCCAGTCGTAGCGCTGTACGACGTCGCCCGCGGTGGCCGCGAGCTCCTTGCGCCGCACCGGGTCGTCCAGCAGCCCGGCCGCCGCCTTCGCCAGCGCCTCCGCGTCCCCGGTGCGGAACGTGGCGCCCGCGTGCGCCGGGCCGAGCACGCTGCGGAACGCAGGCAGGTCGCTCGCCAAAACCGGTGCGCCTGCCGCCATCGCCTCGGCGAGCACCAGCCCGAAGCTCTCGCCGCCGGTGTTGGGTGCGACGAACACGTCGACGGAGTGCAGCATCCGCGCCTTGTCGCGCTCGGTCACCTCGCCGAGCAGCACCACCCGGTCGCGCCAGCCGGGCGGCACGGCGTCGTGGACGACGGCGGGGTCACCTGGCCCGGCGACCAGCAGCCGCAGGTCGGGGCGTTGCCCGGCCAGCACCCGGAAGGCATCGAGCAGCACCGGCAGGCCCTTGCGCGGCTCGTCGGTCCGGCCGAGGAAGCCGAGCACACCCCCGGCGCCCGGCCAGCCGGGCAGCGGGTCGACGCCCGTGTACCTGCTCGTCACCACCCCGTTGGGGATCAGCACAGCCTCCGGGCCGAGGTAGCGCGCCAACGTCGTGCGCGCCGCCTCCGACACGGCGATCCTCGCGCTGATCCGCTCGACGGCCGTCTGCAGCAACGGGAACGCGGCGGCCAGCAGCACCGAACCCGCGTTGGCGGTGTGGAACGTGCCGACGACGGGTGCGGAAGCCGCCCAGCACGCCAGCAGCGACAGGCTCGGCGCGATCGGTTCGTGGACGTGCACCAGGTCGAAGCGCCCGTCACGCAGCCAGCGCCGCACCCTGGCGACGGCACGCGGCCCGAACGCCAGCCGCGCCACCGAGCCGTTGTACCGCACCGGCACGGCGCGGCCGCCGGCCACCGCGTACAGCGGCAGCTCGGTCTCGTCCTCGGCCGGCGTGATCACCGACACCCGGTGCCCGACGTCGAGCAGGGCCTCCGCGAGGTCGCGCACGTGCGTCTGCACACCGCCAGGCACCTCCCAGGTGTACGGGCACACCAGGCCGATCCGCATCAGGCGCCCGCCCGCGCGAACCGGTCCGCCGTCCAGATGCGCTGCAGCATGTGCCAGTCCGCCGGGTGCTTACGGACCGCCTGCTCGAAGACCCGGCCGACGGCCGCGGTCATCTCCGCCACCTGCGCACGTTCGTCGCCGGCGGCGGGCACCTCGACGGGCTCGTGCACCTGCACCCTGGCGAGGTCGTCGTACCACAGCGTCACGGGGAACAGCGGCACGCCCGCGCGTAGGGCGACCGTCGCCGCGCCGACCGGCATCCGCGCCGGCTCGCCGAAGAACTCCACGTCGACGCCGCTGGCGCCGAAGCCGCGGTCGGTCAGCAACGTCACCAGCCGGTGGTCGCTCGCCCGCTGCACCAGCGTGGCGACCACGTCGGGGTCGCCGAGCGGGACCACCTCGATGCCCACCTGCTCGCGGTAGGCGACGAACTTCTGGAAGACCGCCTCCGGCTTCAGCCGTTCCGCGACGGCCGTCACGGGTACGCCGTTGGCGGCGGCCCAGGCGCCGGCGAGGTCCCAGTTCCCCATGTGCGGCAGCGCCACCACGGCTCCCCGGTCCCTTACGGCTTCCGTGACCCGTCCCCAGCCGGCGACGGTGGCGCGGGCGAGGATCTCCGCGCGGTCCCAGCTCGGCAGCCGCAGCGCCTCCCACCAGTATCTGGCGTACGACGCCATGGCCGCCCTGCTGACCCGGCGCACCGCGGATGAGGTGGGCTCGGCGGCCAGCACCCGTGCCAGGTTCCGTTCCAGCTGCGGCACACCATTGCCGCGCCGTCGCCAGACCTGGTCGGCCAGCTGTCCGAACACTGCACGACCGGCGCGTTCCGGGGTCCGCCGGGCCAGCCAGGCCACCGAGCTCCAGCCGGCCACCGACGCGGCCTCCTGCGGGTTCACGCGGGTTTCCGGTTCCTTACCGCCTGTTTGTAGACCTCGACGAACCGCTGCCCGACGGTCACGGCGGTCGCCACCGTGAGGAGCCACAGCGCGACCTCCACCGCGTACGGCACCCCGAGGCCGGTGAGCCCCGCCCCCACGAGGATCACGATGATCCGCACGGCACGCTCGGCGATGCCCACGTTGCAGGTCATGCCGAGCCCTTCCGCCCTGGCCTTTATGTACGAGGTGAGGAACGACGTACCCAGACAGACCAGACACAGCGCGGCGTTCACCGGCTGGCCGGCGCCCGCCGCGAACCACCACAGCAGGCCGCCGAAGATCGCGACGTCGCCGACCCGGTCGAGGGTCGAGTCGAGGAACGCTCCCCACACCCCGCTGCCCCCGCCCTCCCTGGCGACGGCACCGTCCAGCATGTCGAAGACGACGAAGCACGTGACGACGACCGCGCCCCAGAACAGCTCGCCGCGCGGGAAGAAACCGAGCGCGCCACCGGCCACGCCCACCGTGCCGACGACGGTGACCAGGTCGGCGGTGACCCGCAGCTTGATCAAACCGCGCGCTATCGGTCGGATGACCTTGGCCAGACCCGGACGGAGGCCGGAGAGGAGCATCGGGCGCTTCCCACGTTGACGGCAGGCAGTCCGCCACCGCGCACTCCACGAGGGCGCGTGGCGGCGAGGACGTCCCGACCTGGTCGCGCTGTCGTGACCTCCTGGAACCCGATGGTAGCCGGCCAGCACGGGCACATCGCGCAGGCCGGCGCGCGGATCCGTCGCGGTTCACCGGGACGTCCCCCTTGTATCTCGCGCCAGCTGGGTGAAGGGTGGACCGATAGCTGTCCGGTCAGCCAAACGTCGTCCGTGAAGGAGGCAATGGGGCCATGGCGGAAAAGCACGGAAGCGGTTCTGCAGCCACCGGCAAAGCACCGACGGCCGACCACCCGAAGTCCATCCGCAACGTCGTGATGGTCGGCCACTCAGGGGCGGGCAAGACCACACTCACCGAGACGCTCCTCGTCGCCACCGGCGCGGTCAACCGTGCCGGCGTCGTCGAGGAGGGCAGCACGGTCACCGACTACGACGAGATAGAGCAGAAGCAGCAGCGGTCCACCGGCCTGGCCGTCGCACCTGTGCAGTGGGAAGGGATCAAGGTCAACCTGCTCGACGCGCCCGGCTACGCCGACTTCATCGGTGATCTCCGCGCCGGCCTGCGGGCCGCCGACGCCGCGCTGTTCGTGGTCTCCGCGACCGACGGCATCGACGGCACCACGCGGATGATCTGGGACGAGTGCGCACAGGTGGGCATGCCCAGGGTCGTCGTGATCACCAAGCTCGACAAGGAGCGCGCGAGCTTCGACGACGCGCTGGCCGCGTGCCAGGACGCGTTCGGCGACAACGTACTGCCGCTGTACCTACCGCTCTACGGCGACGACGGTACCTCCGTGGACGGTCTCATCGGCCTGATCTCCCAACAGGTGTACGACTACTCCTCCGGCGAGCGGGTGGTCAGGGCCGCCGACCCCGAGCACGTGGAACGCATCGCGGAGCCCCGCAGCGCCCTGCTCGAGGGCATCATCGCCGAGAGCGAGGACGAGACGCTCATGGAGCGCTACCTCGAGGGCGAGGAGATCGAGGCCGACGTCATCATCGACGACCTGGAGACGGCCGTCGCCCGCGCGTCGTTCTTCCCGGTGCTCGCGTGCGCTGCACCGTCCGGCCTGGGCGCCGCCGAGCTGCTCGAGATCGTCACGGCGGGGTTCCCTTCGCCGCTCGAGCACGAGGTGCCGCCGGTCAGCACCCCCGAGGGCGGCCCGGTGGAGCCGCTGACCTGCGACCCGGACGGGCCGCTCGTCGCGGAGGTGGTGAAGACCACGTCCGACCCGTACGTCGGCAGGATCAGCCTGGTGCGGGTCTTCTCCGGCACCATGCGGCCGGACGCCACGCTGCACGTCTCCGGGCACGGCCTGGAGGACCGTGGGCACGAGGACCACGACGTGGACGAGCGGATCGGCGCGCTGTCGCTACCGTTCGGCAAGCACGTCGCGCCGGCCGCCCAGGTCGTCGCCGGCGACATCTGCGCGATCGCCAAGCTGGCCAGCGCGGAGACCTGCGACACGCTCTCGGACAAGTCCAGGCCGCTGCTGATGAACCCGTGGCAGCTGCCCGACCCGTTGCTGCCCGTCGCGATCCAGGCCAAGTCGAAGGCCGACGAGGACAAGCTGTCGCAGGCGCTGAGCAGGGTCGAGGCGGAGGACCCGACGCTGCGGGTGGAACAGAACGCGGAGACCCGTCAGCTCGTGCTGTGGTGCATGGGCGAGGCACACCTCGACGTGGTCTTCGACCGGCTGTCCAGCAAGTACGGCGTCGAGGTCGAGCAGGTGGATCTGCGGGTGCCGCTGCGGGAGACGTTCTCCGGGCCGGCCAAGGCGCGCGGGCGGCACGTGAAGCAGAGCGGCGGCCACGGCCAGTACGCCATCTGCGACGTGGAGATCGAACCGCTGGAGACCGGCGCCGGCTTCGAGTTCGTGGACAAGGTGTTCGGCGGCGCGGTGCCGCGACAGTTCATCCCGTCGGTCGAGAAAGGCCTCCGCAGCCAGATGGAGAAGGGTGTACGCGCCGGGTTCCCCATGATCGACATCCGGGTGACGCTGGTCGACGGCAAGGCGCACTCGGTGGACTCGTCCGACATGGCGTTCCAGACGGCGGGCGCGCTTGCGCTGCGGGAGGCCGCGGACGGCGGCGAGGTCGTGCTGCTCGAGCCGGTCGAAGAGCTCGCGGTGCTCGTCGACGACGACTACGTCGGCACGATCATGGGCGACCTCTCCACCCGCCGGGGCCGGGTGTCGGGCACCGAGCCGGTCGGCACCGGCCGGACCCTCGTGCGGGCGGAGATCCCGGCGATCGAGATCACCAGGTACGCGATCGACCTCCGCTCGATGTCGCACGGCACCGGCACGTTCAGCCGCACCTACCTGCGGCACGAGCCGATGCCCACCCACCTCGCGGAGAAGGTAGCCGCCGACAACGCGGTCGACAACTGACCCGGTGAACGGTGCCTGCCGGCGCGCCGCCGGCAGGCACCCGGCCGGGCAACCGGGTCAGGTCTCCAGGGCCCAGCGGAGCTTCCGCCAGCGGCGGGGCTTCACGGTGACGCTGCCGAGGATCACCGTGCCGCGGACCTTGATCACCGGGGCGTCCGGCGTCGAAGGCGGCGGCAGCGTGTTCTTCCGCTCGCCGAGGACGTTGGTGCCGGCGTCGAACTGTACGTCCACGCCCTCGGGCACGGTCAGGCGCACCTCGCCGAGGAAGCAGTCGGCCTCCACGACCATCTCGCCGCGGGGAACGACGGCCTCGGTGAAGTCGATCTTCACCTCGCCGAGCACGGCCCGCACGCGCATCTTCTTCGGCGCCACGAACCGCCCGTTGAGCACCTCGCTGCCGAGGACCGTGCTGATCTCCTTCGGCGCCTCGACGGCGTCCGGCGGCGTCGCCACCTCGGTGGACTCCGACGACGACGCGTCCGGCAGGTCCACGGTCAGCGGCGTCAGCTCGCCGTAGGTGCGGGCCTGGTACGCCAGGTCGAGACGTTCCTCCAGCTCCGCGAGGGTCAACCGGCCATCGCCTGCCGCCTCACGCAGCCGCTCCGCGACGCGTTCCCGGTCTTCGTCGGACGCCCGCAGCTCGGGCCGGTCCGGCGGATTCGACGTGGCCATGGGACAGAGGCTAGCGCGAGTGCTCAACCGGTCCAAGCTTCGGCAAGGAGGGCCCGGGTGTCCCGCAGCAGCTGCGGGAGCACCTTCGTGCGGCCCACCACCGGCATGAAGTTGGTGTCACCGCCCCACCTGGGCACCACGTGCTGGTGCAGGTGGGCGGCGATGCCCGCACCGGCGACCAGCCCCTGGTTCATGCCGATGTTGAACCCGTGTGCGCCTGACACCTCCCGCAGCACCACCATCGCGCGCTTCGTCGACGCGGCGACCTCCGCGGTCTCCTCGTCGGTCAGGTCCGGGTAGTCGGCGACGTGCCGGTACGGGCACACCATCAGGTGGCCGGGCGCGTACGGGTACAGGTTCAGCACCACGAACGTGGCCTCCGCACGCGCCACCATCAGGCCGTCCTCGTCCGGCAGCGACGGGATCCGGCAGAACGGGCAGTCGTCCCCGGCCTGTGACCCGGTCGGCTTGTTCTCGCCCTTTATGTATGCCAGCCGGTGCGGTGTCCACAGTCGCTGCCAACCGTCCGGAGCGCCTGCTCCGTCCTGGCCCACGTAGTCCTGCGACTCGTCACCGTGCGACGTCATACCTGCGCGCGTTCCTCGATGGCCGACACGATCGTCGCCACCGCCTTGTCGACCGGCACGAAGTTGTCCTGCTCGCCGCTGCGGTAGCGGAACGACACCGACCCCTGGCCGACGTCGTCGTCACCGGCGATCAGCATGAACGGCACCTTCTGCTTCTGCGCCGTGCGGATCTTCTTCTGCATCCGGTCGTCGGAGTCGTCCACCTCGACCCGCACGCCGCGCTCGCGCAGCCGCTCGGCCACGCTGGTCAGGTACGGCACGTGCGCGTCCGAGACCGGGATGCCGACCACCTGCACCGGCGCCAGCCAGGGCGGGAACGCACCCGCGTAGTGCTCGGTGAGCACGCCGACGAACCGCTCGATCGACCCGAACAGCGCGCGGTGGATCATCACCGGGCGCTGCCTGCTGCCGTCGGCCGCCTGGTACTCCAGCTCGAACCTGCGGGGCTGGTTGAAGTCGAGCTGCACGGTGGACATCTGCCAGTTCCGGCCGATGGCGTCCTTGGCCTGCACGGAGATCTTCGGGCCGTAGTACGCGGCGCCGCCCGGGTCGGGCACGAGGT
>WHTA01000099.1 GCA_009379825.1 Streptosporangiales bacterium | reverse complement strand
GCCGAAGGCAAACGACACCACCAAGCCCTCATCACCCTGGCCAGACGCCGCATCAACGCCCTGCTGCGCACCCGCAAGCCCTACCGAACCGGCTACCCGAGCAACACGGCCAACGCCGCTTGACAAACACATTAGGCAGCCACACCTGCGCAGGTACATCGAGCTTGGTGTGCTGCTCGGCGCGATCTACGTGGTCAACACGTTCGACACCATCTACATGATGACCCAGGGCGGGCCAGGCACGGCGAGCACGAACCTGCCCTTCTACCTGTACCAGCGGGCGTTCCTCGGTTTCGACGTCGGGCAGGCGGCCGCACTCGGCGTGGTGGTGGTGATCGGCACCATCATCGTCGCCACGTTCGCGCTACGCCTGCTGTTCAAGAGCTTCCGGGTGGAGGACTTCCGATGAGTACCGCTGTCGTGGGCCGCCGCTCGGGCAAAGCCGGTCTGCTCACCGCCGTCACGTGGATCGTCGCGCTCGGCTTCTTCTTTCCTGTGCTCTGGATGGTGCTGACCGCGTTCAAGCAGGAGAAGGACGCCTACACCGACGTGCCACGAGTGGTGTTCGCGCCGACGCTCGAGCAGTTCGCCGGGGTGTTCGAACGCGGCGTCGCGCCGTACCTGGCGAACTCCGCGTTCGCGACGCTGATGTCGACCGTGCTCGTCGTGCTGCTGGCCACGCCGGCGGCGTACGCGCTGTCGATGCGGCCGGTGAAGAAGACCCAGGACGTGTTGTTCTTCTTCATCTCCACGAAGATGCTCCCGGTCGCCGCGGTCATCGTGCCGCTGTACGTCGCGGCGCAGGCGCTGAACATGGTCGACAACGTATGGACCCTGGTAATCCTCTACACGGCGATCAACCTGCCGATCGCCGTGTGGATGATGCGGTCGTTCTTCCTCGAGGTGCCTGAAGCCATCGTGGAGGCCGCGGCGGTTGACGGTGCCGGGCAGTGGCGCACCATGTGGCAGATCGTGCTGCCGGTGATCGCGCCCGGGCTGGCCGCCACGGCGTTGATCTGCCTGATCTTCTCGTGGAACGAGTTCTTCTTCGCGGTCAACCTGACCGCGTCGAACGCGGCCACCGTGCCGGTGTTTCTTGTCGGCTTCATCACCACCAAGGGCCAGTACTTCGCGCAGCTGTCCGCCGCCGCCACGCTCGCGTCGCTGCCGGTGATCATCGCCGGCTGGATCGCACAGAAGCAGCTCGTCCGCGGCCTGTCCATGGGCGCGGTGAAGTAAGGGGCTTAGCGGGTGTTGCCGCGCGAGCCGTGCTCCGGGACGCCCGTCCTCGTGCTGGTGGCGCGTCGTGGCCCGCGGCTGCTGCACGCCGTAGCGGCGTGACTCGGCTCGCGGCAGGTCGAGGCCGTGCCGGGGACTCACCTGCCACCCGGGTGACACGGTGGCAGCTGCCGCGGCGCCATCGAGCTGGACGGTGAGTACGTCCTTGCGGGCGGAGTTCGGTGCGACAGAGACGTGTAGCTTCTCCGGGCCACCGGCGGTGAACGAGGCGAGGTAGCTGCCCGCCTCTGCGACCCTGTTGCCGTTGCCCAGTGCGCTGAGGGCGCTCCTGGCCGAGTCCATCAGGTAGAGCGACGCCGTGTGCAAGGTGCGCGACGGGGTCACGGACGCCGTTCCCCGACCACCGGGCCTGGGGTAGTACTCGATCGGTTCGCGCTCGCCGGCGAAGTGGTGCCGTTGATACGTGGTAGGCCCGTAGGTCGTGTCGATCTGGTCGATCAGCTGTCGGATCAGGTCCTGTTGTGCGGCGTTGCGTTCGTCACGGCTGGGGTGGCCGGGAGCGAACTCGTGGACGGCGACGTGGAACCCCAGCACGCCGGAGTTCTTGGCCATCTGGCGCTCCCGCAGCCGGTATCAGGTCCAGCCGCTCCGCATGCGCGTGGTCCTCCGCCAGCTCGGTGCCGAACCTGGTGACGACGGCGGACAGCCCGAGGGTCGTGCGATCGCGACCGGGTGACTCCCACTGGTAGAGGAAGGCGACGCCGCCGCGGCGTTCTGGGGTGGCGGAGGACACGTTGGCAAGTTAGCACCGCCGCCGTGGGCGTAGGTCCCGTTGTAGCGGTGGATCCGTGGTCAGCGCGTGGAAGGCGGCGGTCTCCGTCGGTGCGTTGAGTTGTGGGTCGCTCATGTCGACGTCGCGGGTCTCCGGGCCGAGCGCGCCGCCGACCAACACCAGCAGCCCGCCGACGACCACGAGCACCACACCCGTGTACTCGAACGGCATCGTGATGGCGAGCCCCGCCTGGTAGAACGCGTAGAACGACGGCAGGATGACCGCCGTGCTGTACGCGAGACCGTAGCCCGACGCGCGCACGCCGGTGCGGAACCGCTCGTTGATGTACGACGGCAGCACACCCCACGGGCCGATGACCAGGATGATGAGCGCCGCGGTGAGCGCGAACGCGGCACCGGGCCCGGTCGCCGCCAGCCGCACCAGGGCGATGTGGGCGATCGCCGCGCCGACGGTGATCGTCACACCCGCGGCGATCATGAACCTGCGCCGGCCGATCTTCTGGCTGAGCACCCCGGAGGCCACCTGGGCGGGCGCGAGCAGCAGGAACGAGCAGGCGAGCACCAGCGAGGTCTGGGTGCTCGACAGGCCACCCACGGATCCGCCGAGCAGCGCGGGCAGCGCGGCGCTCGCCGGCTGCAGCGACAGCCAGAAGCCGGACATCAGCAGGAAGACCTGGAGGAAGCTCGGCAGGTTGCCGCGGGAGAACAGCGTCTTGATGGGCGTCTTCGTCGTCTTCGCCGTACGGAAGATCTCCGACTCCGTGACCGAGTGCCGGTAGTACCAGACCAGGCCGAACGACAGCAGCGCGCCGAGCACGAACGGGATCCGCCAGCCCCACTGCACGTACGGCGAACCGACCGCGCCCGCAGGCACCACCCAGAGCAGGAACAGCGTGATCAGCGACACCGACGCGTTCGCCAGCGGGAAGCCGGAGTTGATCAGCCCGCCGTAGAGGCCGCGCTTGTGCTTCGGTGCGGACTCCATGGCCAGCGGGTTGGCCGCCGTGTACTCGCCGCCGAGGAAGATGCCGCCGACGAACCGCAACAGCACGAACATGGCCGGCGCGAGCGCACCGACCACCTGGTACCCGGGCAGGGCCGCCATCAGCAGCGTCAGCACACCGGCGCCGCCGACCGCGATCAACGTCGTCCGCCGCCGGCCCACGGTGTCGGCGAGGCGGCCGAACAGGAACGCGCCCACCGGCCGGCCGAGCAGCGTGGCGGCGAAGATCGCCCCGGTGGTGAGCGCGGTGCCGCCCTCGCTCATCGTCTCGGGCACGAAGTACGCCATCGCCGGCGCCAGCGCGACGATCGGCAGGTAGATGTCGAAGAGGTCGACGTAGAACGCCAGCCAGGCTCCGGTCATGGCGGTCCTGGCACGTCGGCGGTTGGTGTCGCGGCCGTGCTGGCCGTCGGGCGGTGCGTGGTCGGTCATGCTCGCCTCCCAAGTCGCAAGCATCTTCAGCCCGCGGACCCGATCGCGTCAAGACAGTGACATCGCTTTTTTGCAATGATGACGTCGCTTACGTCGGGAGGTGGTGGATGCGCGGTCAGTGACCGTCGGCGCAGAAGCGGTCAGTGACCGTCGGCGCAGAAGCGGTCAGTGACTGTCGGCGAAGAAGGTGCGGTACCAGGTGTCCGTCAGGGTCGCGGTGGCCGCCTGGATGTCCACCGGGTCGTGCATGGCCTCGTGGGCGAACCAGACGTACGCGGAGTGCTCGACCAGGCAGGCCATCGCCTCCGCGGCGAGCCTGGTGTCGGGGTCGGTGGCGTCGCGGTCCGGCTGTGCCTTGGCGAGCGCGTGCACGAACCGGTCGATGTGCCTGTTGCGCATCTGCCACCAGATGTCGCGGAACCGGGTCTCCACGGTGGCGGACTCGATGAACGCGCGCATCACGTCGCGGTTGTCGTAGTAGTGCTGCAGATAACCGCGGTTCGCCTCGTACAGTGCGGCGCGCGGCTCGGCGGCGAGGTCGTAGTCCGGGGCGCGGCTGGCCTGGTAGAGCTCGTCGTGGATGTCCGCGATGAGCTCGGCGAACAGGTTCTCCTTGTTGGTGAAGTAGCGGTACAGCCCGCCGAGCGACAGCTGTGCCTCCTCGGCGACGTCGCTCATCCGCGCCGCGACGAACCCGGACCTGGCGAAGACCGCCCGCGCCGCCTGCAGGATGTGCTCCCGGGTCTTCAACCCCTTCGGGGTGGTGGGGACCGCCGGCACCCGCGGCTCCTCTCCGTGCGTCGCCGCCTCGTCGCGCACATGCTATCTGGCCGCGGCGACGGTGACATCGACATTAAGAAAAAGCGATGTCACTCTCTTGACTTTGTCAGGGCCGCTCCGCGACGATGCCGAAGGCGGAAGGGAGAGTGACGTGATGACCTCGACATCGACCGCCCTTCCGTGGCGCCGGACGCCGCAACACGACCCGCAGCGGTACGTGGCGGCCGGCTGGTGGAGCGAGCGGACGGCGCTGACCAGGTACGAGACCACCGTCCGGCGGAACCCGGACGGGCTGGCCGTGCTGGATGACCGGGGCAGCCGGCGTACGCACGCACGCCTGTGGGCGGACAGCGGTGCCCTGGCCGACGAGCTCGGCAGGTACGGCGTGGCCGCCCGGTCGGTGGTGCTGATGCACCTGCCGAACGTGGTCGAGTGGCAGGTGCTGCTGCTGGCCTGCCTGCGGCTCGGCGCGGTGCCGGCGAGCCTGCCGGTCAAGACCGACCTGGACACGTTGACGTACATCGTCGGCTCGGTCGAGCCCGCCGCCGTGGTCAGCCAGAGCGGAGCGCTGGCCGAGCTGGCCAGCACGGCCGTGGCGGAGTCGGCGAGCTCGGCGGCCGTGCTGGTGGTGGACGCCGCCGGCGAGTGGCAGTGCCTGGCGCCCGGCCGGCCGGCGGGCCGCCCTGCGCCTGCGGGGGTGGACCACGTGATGTTCACGTCGAGCACGACCGGGCGGCCGAAGTGCGTCGCGCACTCGGAGCAGACGCTAGGCGCGGTGAACGCGGCGTTCGCCGAACGGTTCTCGCTGGGTGCCGAGGACGCGCTGTTCATGCCGTCGCCGCTCGGGCACAGCGTCGGCGCCTGGCACGGCGGCCGGCTGGCCCTGTGGACCGGCGCGCCACTGATCGTGCAGGACAAGTGGGACCCGCAGCTGGCCGCACGGCTGCTCGGCGAGCACCGGTGCGCGTTCACCGCCGCAGCGACACCGTTCCTCACCGACCTGGTGCACGCGGACGCGCCTGCGGGCACCCGGTTCGGCGCGCTGCGTACGTTCCTGTGCGGCGGCGCGCCGGTGCCGCCGACCCTGGTGACGGCAGCGGAGGCGGAGTCGCCCGGCACGCTGTTCTCCGTGCTGTGGGGCATGACCGAAGGCGGTGTCACCACCTGCCGGCCGGACAGCCCGGCGGAGCTGCGTACGAGCACTGCGGGCCTGCCGCTGCCCGGGCTGGAGTTGCGGATAGTCACCGCGTCCGGCCGTACCGCGCAGCCCGGCGAGGAGGGCGAGCTGGCGATGCGTGGCCCCGGCGTCTGCCTCGGCTACGTCGGCCAGGACGACCTCTTCGACGACCTGCTCACCGACGATGGCTACTTCCGCACCGGCGACCTCGCCACCGTCGGCGAGGACGGCTACCTGCGGGTCACCGGTCGGCTGAAGGACCTGATCATCCGCGGCGGGGTGAACATCTCGCCACTGCCGATCGAGGACGCGCTGGCCGCCCACCCGCACGTGCGCAGCGTCGCGGTGATCGGCGTGCCGGACGACCGGCTCGGCGAGCGGCTCGGCGCGGTGGTGAGCACCGACGGTGCGACGCTGAGCCTGGACGACGTCTGTCGCTGGGTGGACGAGTACGGGTTGTCGCGTCGACAGTGGCCGGAGCAGTTGTTCACGGTCGACGAGATGCCGCGTACGGCGGCGGGCAAGATCAAGAAGCTGGACCTGAAGAAGACGCTGACCGGAGGCGCTGCGTGACCGGAGAAACTGAATGACCGACGGCAAGCAGCCAGTTGGCGATATCACCGTCGCGTACACCGAGCAGGGTGCGGGCCCGCCGGTGGTGTTCGTGCACGGGCTGGCCGAGGACCGGGCCAGCTGGGCGGTGCAGCAACGCGAGCTCACCGGTTTCCGCACGGTGAGCGTCGACCTGCGGGGGCACGGCGAGACCACGGTCGGCGCCGCCGGCGGCACGCTCGCCCAGCTCGGCGGTGACCTGGTCGGCGTGCTGGACGCGTTGACCGGGCCAGCGGTGTGCGTGGGCTTCTCGCTCGGCGGCACGGTCGTGCTGCGCGCGGCGCTCGACCGGCCGGACCTGGTGCGGTCGGCGATCGTGCTCGGCACGTCGCCGATCGTCGGGCGGGCGGCCGTGGAGTTCTACGGCGAGCGGATCGCGTTGGTCGAACGCGGCGACGCCGCGGAGATCCGCGACGCGACGACGTCCGACACCGCCGCCGCGCTCGTCACCGACGTCGATGTGGACGCGCTGGTGTCGGCCAGGGTCGCGGCGATCGGGTCGGGCGCGGGGTACGTCAACGCGGCCAGGGCGATGGCCGGCCTGCGTGCGCAGCCGCTCACCGAGGAACTGGCGAACGTGCAGAGCCCGGTGGCGGTGGTCGGCGCCGACGCGGACTCGTTCTGCCCACGCAAAGCGGCGGACATCCTGCTCGACGCGCTACCCGCGGCGACGTACCACGAGGTCCCCGGCGCGGGGCACCTGATGAACGTCGACCAACCCGCGTTGGTCACCGACCTGCTACGTGAGCTGTTGGCGGAAGGAGCCGGTACGTGACGCACCGATGGGGACTGTCCATGGGGGTCAGCCCACGCGAACCCCTGCACAACGTCTCGGCGCTGGCCGCCGAAGCGGAGCGGCACGCGTTCGACGCCCTGTGGTACATCGACTTCCAGCTCGGCATGAAGGACGTCTACACGGCGATGACGCTCGCCGCGACCGCGACGTCGTCCATGCACATCGGGCCGGCGGTCACGAACCTGGGCACCAGGCATCCCACCGTCACGGCGAACGCGATGACCGCCATCGACGAGCTCACCGACGGCAAGGCCATGCTTGGCATCGGCGCGGGCTGGTCGGCGACGCACGGTGCGGGCATGCCGCCGTCGAAGCTGGGCGACCTGCGCCGTGGCATCGACGAGCTGCGTACGCTGATGACCGGCGAGGAGGTCGACCTGTACGGCACCAGCGTGCAGCTGGCGACCGCGCGCCGGCAGCTGCCGATCTACATCGCCGTGTCGCAGCCCGGCATGCTGCGGCTGGCCGGCGAGAAGGCCGACGGTGCGGTGCTGATGGGCGTCGCAGACCCGGAGGTCTGCGCCTGGCAGCTGCAGTACCTCGAGGAGGGGCTGGCGCGGGCCGGGCGTGACCGCAGCGAGCTCACCGTCGACCTGTTCGTCACCATGAGCGTCGACGACGAGCAGCAGGCGCTCGGTGACGTACGCGCCTGGGCGACCAGCCAGGCCGCCACCATGCACGTGTGGAAGCACCTGCCGCCGTCGTGGGAGCGGTTCCGGCCGCAGTTCGCCGACGCCGCGGCCGGCTACCACCTGGTGGACCACCTCTCGCGGCACGCCGACCACAAGGCCGTCGTCACCGACGAGTTCGTCAAGACCGTCGCCATCGCGGGCGACGTGCCGACGTGTGCGGCGCGGCTGCGCGAGCTGCTCGCGCTCGACGTGGACAGGATCACGTTCGCCCTGCTGTCCGGTGGCAGGAAGCGGCGGATGGCGGAGATCGCGGAACGGGTGATCCCGGCCGCAACGGTTGGAGGAGTCCGTGGCTGAAACTCCGGTAGCGCTGGTGACGGCGGCGGCCGGCGCGGGCATCGGCGCGGCCGTGGCCCGCCGGCTGGCACGCGACGGCATGCAGGTCGTCGTCACCGACGCACACGAACGGCGCTGCGGCGAGTTCGCCGTACGGCTGAGCGAGGAGTTCGGCCGGCCGGTCCCCGCGTACCCGCTCGACGTCACGGACGTCGCGCGGGTCGAGCAAGTCGTCGCGGACGTCGTCGGCGTGTGCGGGCGGATCGACGTGCTGGTGAACAACGCCGGCTGGAGCAAGATCGAGCCGGTGGCGGAGATGTCCGCGGAGACCTGGCAGCGCTGCCTCGACGTCGACCTCAGCGGTACGTTCCACTGCATGCGCCAGGTGCTGCCGCACATGATCGAGCGCGGCTCAGGCTCGATCGTGAACATCTCGTCGATCGCGGCCTGGGAGACCTCGGAGGAGCACGGCGCCGCGTACTCCGCGGCGAAGGCGGGCGTGCTCGCGCTCACCCGCGTGGCCGCTGCGGAGAACGGCCGGCACGGCGTACGGGTGAACGCCGTCGCGCCCGGCCTGATCTACAACGAGTTCCTGCGCAAGATCTACCCGGACAGCTTCTTCACGGGGTACGCCGAGAACCGGTCGCGGGTGGGTCGTGTGGGCACCCCGGACGACGTCGCGGCGCTCGTGTCGTTCCTCGCCGGCCAGGACTCGGGCTACGTCACCGGTGAGGTCTACGGCGTCAGTGGCGGCGTGGCGCCGCATGTCTGAGTCGCCGCTGTTCTGGTCGGTCACCGAGCTGCTCGCGGCGTACCGCGCCGGGGAGCTCGGTCCGGTCGAGGTGGCCAAGGACACGCTGCACCGGATCGGGCGCTACGACGGTACGCTGCACGCGTACCTCGCGGTGCTCGAAGGTGAGCTGCTCGCCCAGGCCGAGACCGCGGCGGCGGAGTACGCGAGGGGCGGCAGCGGCCCGCTGCTCGGCGTGCCGCTGGCCATCAAGGACGCGTTCCACGTCGCGGGCGCCGTCACCACGTGCGGGTCCACGTTCTTCGCCGGGCAGGTGGCCAAGCACGACTCCGGTGCGCCGCGCCGGCTGCGGGCGGCTGGCGCACTGTTCGTCGGTAAGACGAACACGCCTGAGTTCTGCCAGTCCGCGACCACCGACAACCTGCTCGGGCCGGACACCGCGAACCCGTGGGACCCGGCGCGTACGTCCGGCGGGTCGAGCGGCGGCTCGGCGGCGGCGGTGGGAGCCGGCATGGCCAACGCCGCGTTGGGCTCCGACGGCGGCGGCTCGATCAGGGTTCCCGCCGCGTTCACCGGGCTGGTCGGGGTGAAGCCCACGCCGGGTCTCTGTCCGGACGAACGCGGCTTCGCGACGATGAGCGACTTCGCCAGCGCCGGCCCGCTGGCACGTACGGTCGCCGACGCCAGGCTGCTCCTCGAGGTGCTCGCGGACCGTACGTACGACGTCCAGCGCGGTCGCACCGGGCTGCGCGTCGGCTGGTGCCCTCGCCCGGACGACGCACCGGTCGAACCCGCGGTGCTTGCCGAGGTGACCCGCGCGGCGCAGCTGCTCGGCGACGTCGGGCACCGGGTCGGTGAGGTCGACGTGCCGCTGGCCGGCTGGGAGTCGATCTTCTCGCCGCTCGTGCTCGCCGAGGAACACCGCGAACGCGGGCACCTGCTCGACATCGACCCGCAGCGGCTGACCGAGTACGCCCGCCGGTCGCTGCAGGCGGGTCGGAGCCTGACCCCGGCCGCGGTCGAGACGGCGATCGCCGAGCTCCCGTTGTTCCGCGCGCGGGTGCGGGAGTTCTTCGACACCGTGGACGTCGTGGTGTGCCCCACGGTCGCGATGCCGGCGTTCCCGCTCGGCGAGCGCCCCGGCACCGTGGACGGGCAGCGGGTGCGGCGGTTGTGGGGTGCGTTCCCTTACACCTCGCCGTTCAACGTGGCCGGCACGTCGGCCGTGACGCTGCCCTGTGGTCTCGTCGACGGCCTGCCGGTCGGCGTGCAGCTCGTCGCCGCACCCGGCGGCGAGGCACTGCTGCTCGACGTCGCCGAGGACCTGGAGGAGGCGCTGGCCTTCGACGCCACCGCGCTGTCCGCACACTGGCCCGGTTCCCTGCTCGCGGAGCCGGCATGAGCGCAGGCGTACGAGTCGAGGTCGCCGACGGGTACGTGCACCTGGTGCTGGACGAGCCGGCGCGCCGCAACCCGTTGTCGCGTGCGCGGCTGGCCGAGTTGCGCGATGCGTTGCGTACCAAGGCGGACGGGGTCAACGCGGTGGTGCTCAGCGGTGCGGGCACGGCGTTCAGCGCCGGCGCGGACCTGACCGAGCTGACCGGCACCGCTGCGGACGAGGCGGTCGACGACGCGATCGCGGAAGCGGTGCACGAGCTCACGCACGCACGTGCGCTCACCGTCGCGGCGGTCGAGGGCCCCTGCCGGGGAGCGGCCGTCGACGTCGTGCTCGGCTGCGACGTGGTGCTCGCCGGTGCGTCCGCGACGTTCGAGGTGCCGGCCGTCCGGCTGGGCATCATGTACAACCCGGACGCCGTCCGGCGCTGGGCCGCCAGGTTGCCGCGCGCGACGCTCGTGCGGCTGCTGCTCGGCGAGCAGCTCGACGCGAGCCAGGCGCGCGCCGGCGGACTGGTCGCCGAGGTGGTGCCGACGGGTTCCGCGGTGTCCGCCGCGACCGAGCTCGCGCAGCGGATGGCGCAGCTGCCGCCGACCGTGGTCGCCGCAGTGAAGGAGCTGCTCGTCGACCTGGACGACGGCGCCGACCTGACGGAGGCACACCTGGCACGCCGTGATCTGTTGGCGTCGCCGGACCGACTGGATGCACTGCGGACGATTCGGGAAGGCAGGAACGGATGAAGGTCGCTGAACTCGCCGGTACTTCGCTGGGTACTCGCACCGTCTCGTACGACGAGCGCGACGCGCTGCTCTACGCGGTCGCGACAGGTGCGCCGGCCGACCAGCTCGATCTGGTCTACGAACGCGACCTGCGGGTGCTGCCGACGTTCGGGCTCACCCTCGGGCTGTGGGCCGTCGAAGCCGCCGGCGACCTCGGCGCGTATGACCGGATGACGTCGCTGCACGCCGCGCAGCGGACGGTGCTGCACCGGCCGCTGCCGAAGCAGGCGAAGGTGGAGATGTCCGCGACCGTGGATGCGGTGTGGGACAAGGGCAAGGCCGCGCTCGTCGACATCCGGGTGGACAGCGAGTGGTTCACCAGTACGTACGCCATCTTCCTGCCCGGCCTCGGCGGCTGGGGCGGTGAGCGCGGCGCATCGGGGAGCCCGCCGGAGCCGACCGGACCGGCCACCGCGACCCGCTTCGCCACCAGCCCCGAGCAGGCGGTGCTCTACCGACTGACGGGTGACGACCACCCGGTGCACGTCGACCCTGAGGTGGCGCACGGCTACGGCTTCGGCCGGCCGATCCTGCACGGCCTGTGCACGCTGGCCGTCGCCACCCGGCTGGCCGCAGGCGCGGTCGGCGCACACCCCGCCGACGTACGTGCCGTCGACGCGCGGCTCGCCGCCCCGGTGCTACCGGGCGACGAGCTCACCGTCTCGTCGGCGCCGGCAGGCAACGGCACGGTGGTGTTCGACGCCGCCGTCGCCGACACGAGCGTGCTCAAGAACGGCTACGCGAGCTTCGGCTGACGCGGGTCAGCCGCCCGGCCCCCTCGGGTCGGCTGCACGTCCCTGTCGGTGCTCTCTGGCGGTCGGGTCGGTGCGGGACCGGTTCCTCCTGGCCTCGGTGCGCTCCCGCTGTTGCCGTGCGTCGCGGTTGGCGTACACGTGTGCGGTCGGCACCGGGGAGTCCTTCACCGCCTTGTAGACGTCGCCGGCGCGCGCGACGACGCCGTTGAGCTGTTGCTGTAGCGCATCCCTGTTCGGCGTGCCCTCGACGACCTCGATGCGGAACTTGTCCTGGCCGCCGGCCAGGTGGGCCGCAAGCGGCCCGGCGGCTTGTCGCTGACCGTCTTCGAGGTTGTCCAGACTCGACTCGATGCCTTGCACAATCCCGATGGTCTCGGTGGTATCCGGAGTCCCGTACGCGACCAGGATCGACCCGGGTTTCGCGCCACCGCTCGGGTGTCGCTCGTTCGGTCGGTTGCCGCCCGACTCGACGAGCGCGTAGTTGACGCCGTACCGCTCGCTGAGCTGGTGGGTGAAGCGTTCCATCAGCTCTTGGTTGCGCAGTGGGTCGGCCAGCGGCTCATCTGTGCTCTGGATGGCGGTGTGGATGCCACGTACGTCAGGTCGTTGTGCGAACGCGGCCTCCCGCCGCCAGTCACCGTCCGGGTCGGAGATCCGGGCATGGAACTGTTCCACCCGCGGCGTGTCGCGGTGTAACGTGACCAACGCCGTCAGCCCCTGCACGTCGGCGAGTGGGCCGCCTGGCTCCAGCCGGACGGAGCGCACCCAGGGGCGGACGAACGCGTAGAACCCGTAAGGCTCACGCGATGCGGACGTCATCGCGTCACGGTAACAGCGGCCGGTGCCGCATGGGGCCGATCAGGTCTGCGGCTTGAGCACGTCACGGTTGCCGAGGTACGGGCGCAGTGCCTGCGGCACGTACACCGAGCCGTCCTCGCGCTGGTGGTTCTCCAGGATCGCGACGAGCCAGCGGGTGGTGGCGAGCGTGCCGTTCAGCGTGGCCAGGTACGCCGGCTTGCCGTCCTCGCCGCGGTAGCGCTCGTTCAGCCGCCGCGACTGGAACTGCGTGCAGTTCGACGTGGACGTCACCTCGCGGTACCTGCCCTGCGTCGGCACCCACGCCTCGCAGTCGTACTTGCGTGCCGCGGACGCCCCGAGGTCGCCGGCGGCGACGTCGATCACCCGGTACGGCAGCTCGACATTCGCCAGCATCTGCTTCTCGAAACCGAGCAGCCGCTTGTGCTCTTCGTGCGCGTCGTCGGGACGGCAGTACGAGAACATCTCCAGCTTGTCGAACTGGTGCACACGGATGATGCCGCGGGTGTCCTTGCCGTACGAGCCGGCCTCCCTGCGGAAGCAGCTCGACCAGCCGGCGTAGCGCATCGGCAGCGGGCCGCAGTCGAGGATCTCGTCCATGTGGTACCCGGCGAGCGGCACCTCGGAGGTGCCGACGAGGTAGAGGTCCTCGGTCTCCAGGTGGTAGACCTCGGCGGAGTGCTCGCCGAGGAATCCGGTGCCCTCCATCACCTCTGGCTTGACGAGCACCGGCGGGATCATCGGCGTGAAGCCGTTCTCCACGGCCGTACGAAGTGCGAGGAACAGCAGTGCCTGCTGGAGTTCCGCGCCGACGCCCTTGAGGTAGTAGAACCGGGCGCCAGACACCTTCGCGCCGCGCTCGGTGTCGATCGCGCCGAGCAGCTCGCCGAGCTCCAGATGGTCGCGCGGCTCGAAGTCGAACTCGGTGCGGTCACCGATTTCCTCGATCACGACGTAGTCGTCCTCGCCGCCGACGGGTGCGCCGTCCTCGATCACGTTGGACAGCTTGCGCATGAGCGCGGCCGCTTCCGCCTCGGCGGCGTTCTGGTCCGCCTCCGCCTGCTTCACCTGTGCGGCGAGGTCCTTGGCCTTCGCGAGCAACGCGTCGCGCTCGTCCCCGGACGCCTTCGAGACCGCCTTGCCGGACGACTTCTGCTCTGCGCGCAGCGACTCGAAGCGCGCGATGGAGGCGCGGCGGCGTTCGTCGGCGGCCAGGTACGAGTCGACGAGCGTCTCGTCCTCGCCGCGGGCGCGCTGCGAGGCGCGCACGAGGTCGGGTTCTTCGCGTAGCAGTCTCGGGTCGATCACGGATCGAGCGTACTCGCGCCCGGCGATGATCACCGCACCGGTTTACCCGTCGCCGCGGTCAGAGCCTGCCGGTGCGGATCTGGGTCAGCCAGGCGGCGGCGTCGCGGTAGTCCGCGTCCGTGGTGCCGCCGCGGACGGTCGGCGGCGTGTTGTCGGCGCGCGGGTAGCTGCCCAGGTAGCGCACGTCCGCGCAGATCCGGCGCAGCGCAGAAAGTGCCTCGCCCACCCGGTGGTCGAGCACGTGGCCCTCGCAGTCGATGGAGAAGCAGTACCTGCCGTGCCCGTTGCCGGTCGGCCGCGAGTCGATGCGGGTGAGGTTCACCCCGCGCACGGAGAACTCGGTGAGGATCTCGAGCAGCGCACCGGGGTGGTCGTCCCTGATGAACGCGGCGAGCGACGTACGGTCGGCGCCGGTGGCCGTGAGGGCGGCGGCGGACGGCCGGCTGACCAACACGAACCTGGTGACCGCGTCCGTACGGTCGCCGATGTTGTCGGCGAGCACGTCCAGCCCGTAGTGCTCGACGGCAAGCGGTGAGGCCACCGCGGCGTCGTAGCCCTCGCCGCCGGCCACGTCGGCCGCCGCGGCGGCGGTCGACGACGAGGGGATCACCTGGACGTCCGGCAGGTGCTCGGCGAGCCAGCCGCGGCACTGGGCGGCGGCGTGCGGGTGCGTCGCGAGCACGCCGACCTTGTCCAGCGACGTGTCGTGGCGGGCGGCGAGCACGAACCTGATCGGCAGCAGCACCTCGCGGGTGATGACCAACGGCTCGCCGGTGGCCAGCTCGTCCAGGGTCGCGGACACCGCGCCCTCGACGGAGTTCTCGATCGGCACCACGGCGGCGGTCGCGTCGCCGCGGCGTACGGCGTCGAGCGCGGCCGGCACCGTGGTGCACGGCTCGAGCTCGGGCGTGCTGCCGGACGCCGCGGGTACGTGCCGCAGCGCCTCTTCGGTGAATGTTCCTGCTGGCCCGAGGTACGCGTACCGGGCAGGTGGGACTCCAGGCATGACACTGGCAGCCTAGCGCCCCCGCCAGCCGGCACACCGGTTGGCATAGATTGCTCAGCGTGGACCGAGACGAGGTGCGGGCACTGCTCGCGGCGGTTGCCGCGGGCGAGGTGCCGGTCGACGAGGGCGTGGCGCGGCTGGCCGACGGGCCGCTGGCGCATGGCGACGGCTTCACCGACCTCGGCTACGCGCGGCTGGACACCCACCGCGCGCTGCGTACCGGGGATCCCGAGGTGGTGTACGGCGCGGGCAAGACGCCGGAGCAGATCGTCGGCCTGCTGCGGGCGCTCGCGTCGCAGCCTGGTGACCGGCCTGCGGTCGTCACCAGGCTGACCGGCGAAGGCGCGGCCGCGGTGCGGGCCGCCTTCCCGGCTGCCGAGGTGGACGACGTCGGCCGTTGCGCGCGGATCGGCACGCCGCCGGAGCCGCGCGGGCACACCGCGGTGGTCTGCGCGGGTACGAGCGACCTGCCGGTGGCGCGCGAGGCGGCGTTCGTCGCGGGCGCCTTCGGCACGTCCGTCGACCGGATCGACGACGTAGGCGTCGCGGGTATCCACCGGCTGCTCGCGGAGCGGCACCGGCTGGACCGGGCCGACTGCCTGATCGTGGTGGCGGGCATGGAGGGCGCGCTGCCGAGCGTGGTCGGCGGGTTGGTCGGCGTGCCGCTGGTGGCCGTCCCCACCTCGGTGGGTTACGGGGCGTCGTTCGGCGGCCTGGCGGCGCTGCTCGCCATGCTCAACTCGTGCGCGCCCGGCGTAGTGGTGTGCAACATCGACAACGGCTTCGGCGCCGGCGTGTTCGCCTCCCGGGTGGCCCGTCGCGCCGGGTCGTGACCGGAGGGGTGGCGCGTTGATCGGTTGGTTCGACTGCGTGGGCGGTGCCAGCGGCGACATGATGCTCGGCGCGCTCGTCGACGCCGGGGTGCCGCTCGACGCCGTGCAGGAGGCCGTGGACGCGATCGGCGTCGAACCCGTCACCCTCACTAGCGAGCAGGTGCACAGGCACGGCCTCACCGCCACCAAGGTGCACGTCGGCGTCAGCGAGTCGCATGTCACCCGCACGTGGGCGGACGTCCGCGCGCTGCTCGAGACGGCCGTACTTGCGCCGCCCGTACGGGACCGGGCGCTGGACGCGTTCGCCCGGCTCGCCCGCGCGGAGGCGGCGGCGCACGGCATCCCCGTCGACGAGGTGCACTTCCACGAGGTCGGCGCGCTCGACTCGATCGCCGATGTGGTCGGTGCCAGCGCCGGGCTGCACGCGCTCGGCCTCGACCAGGTGTGGGTGTCGGCGGTGCCGCTGGGGTCCGGCACCACGAAGGGCAGCCACGGCGGCATCCCGCTGCCCGCGCCGGCCGCGCTCGCCGTGCTGGGCGAGGCGCAGGCACCGGTGTACGGAGGTGCGGTGGCCGCCGAACGCACCACGCCCACCGGCGCGGCGCTGCTGGCCGCGGCGGCGACGAGCTGGGGGCCGTTGCCGACCATGCGGGTGCGCCGGGTCGGCCTCGGCGCCGGCGGCCGCGACCTCGCCGAGGTGCCCAACGTGCTGCGCCTCGTGCTCGGTGAGCCGGCCGCGCACGGCGACGGCGCGGCGTCCACCGACCTGCTGCTCGCCGCGAACGTCGACGACCTCGACCCCCGGCTGTGGCCGGACGTGCTCGCCCGGCTGCTGCAGGCGGGCGCGTCCGACGCCTGGCTGACGCCGATCGTGATGAAGAAGGGCCGGCCTGCGCACACCCTGTCGGTGCTGGTGGCCGCCGCCGACGCGGCGGCTGTGCGCGCCGCGATGTACGCGGAGACGTCCACCATCGGCATCCGCGAGACCGTCGTCGGCAAGCAGGCGCTCGACCGGGAGGTGCGTACGGTCGACGTGCAGGGCGAGCCGGTACGGGTAAAGGTCGCGACGGTCGACGGCGCGGTGGTCAACGTCCAGCCGGAGTACGACGACGTCGTCGCCGCCGCCGGCCACCTGCGCCGGCCGGTGAAGGCCGTGCTCGCCGCGGCAACGGCCGCCGCGCAGGCGCTGCTGCCGTAGCGGCGGTCGGTCCTCGGCCGGTGGCAGGGGGCCGGGGTTGAGGGTGCTTGCTGGTGAGGGCTGTGCTGGCTGCGGTGCGGGTGGTGTTGTTGTGGTGGTGGTCGGTCCTCGGCCGGTGGCAGGGGGCCGGGGTTGAGGGTGCTTG